>CAMASU010000126.1 GCA_945861105.1 Synechococcus sp. UW140 | reverse complement strand
CAGACCGATCCCGCCGTGGCCCGCCTGATCGGCCTTGAACTGCAGCGCCAGCAGACCCACCTCGAGCTGATCGCCAGCGAGAACTTCGCCTCGGCGGCGGTGATGGCGGCCCAGGGTTCGGTGCTGACCAACAAGTACGCCGAGGGCCTGCCCCACAAGCGCTACTACGGAGGCTGCGAGCACGTCGACGGCATCGAGGAGCTGGCGATCGAGCGGGCCCGGCGGCTGTTCGACGCCGCCTGGGCCAACGTGCAACCCCACAGCGGCGCCCAGGCCAACTTCGCGGTCTTTCTGGCCCTGCTCAAGCCCGGCGACACGATCCTGGGCATGGACCTGTCCCACGGCGGACACCTCACCCATGGCTCACCGGTGAACGTGAGCGGCAAATGGTTCCGGGCGGTGCATTACGGCGTCAGCCCCGAGACCGAGCGGCTCGACATGGACCAGATCAGGTCCATCGCCCTGGCCGAACGGCCAAGGCTGATCGTCTGTGGTTACTCGGCCTACCCGCGCAGCATCGACTTCGCCGCCTTCCGCTCGATCGCCGATGAAGTGGGTGCCCTGCTGCTGGCCGACATGGCCCACATCGCCGGCCTGGTGGCGGCGGGCGAACACCCCAACCCGGTGCCCCACTGCGATGTGGTGACCACCACCACCCACAAGACCCTGCGGGGGCCCCGCGGTGGCCTGATTCTCTGCCGCGACGCGGAGGCCGGCCGGGCCTTCGACAAGGCCGTGTTTCCCGGCACCCAGGGGGGGCCCCTGGAGCACGTGGTGGCGGCGAAGGCGGTGGCCTTCGGCGAAGCCCTGCAACCGGCCTTCCGCACCTACGCCCGTCAGGTGGTGGTCAATGCCCAGGCCCTGGCGGCGCGGCTGCAGGAGCGGGGCCTGCGGGTGGTGAGCGGTGGCACCGACAACCACATCGTGCTGGTCGACCTGCGGTCGGTGGGTCTCACCGGCAAGGTGGCCGACCTGCTGGTGAGCGATGTGCACATCACCGCCAACAAGAACACGATCCCCTTCGACCCCGAGTCCCCCTTCGTGACCAGTGGCCTGCGCCTGGGCAGCGCGGCCCTCACCAGCCGCGGCTTCGATGCCGACGCCTTCACCACCGTGGCCGACGTGATCGCCGACCGGCTGCAGAATCCCAGCGACAGCAGCATCGAGGAGAGCTGCCGGCGCCGGGTCGATGAGCTCTGCAGCCGGTTTCCCCTCTATGGGCAGCCCCAGCCCGCGGCCGTTGCCCCTGGACCGGCGGCCTAGACTCAGGTTGAACATGCGGTCTGCCCCATGCCCCCCGGCGCGCTGGCTGCCATCCCGATCCTGCCGGCGGCCCTGACCTTCGGGACGGCGACGCTGTTCACGGCGCTCATCGTGCCCGTGGTGCGACGGCTGGGCCTGCGCTGGGGACTCACCGACCAGCCCGACCCCCGCAAGCAGCACCTGACGCCGATGGTGCGGCTCGGTGGCATCGGGATCGTGTGCGGTTTCTGCCTGGCCCTGCTGCTCACGTGGCTGCTGGGGGGCTTCGGAGAGCTTCCGGCCTCCCGGGATCACCTCATCTGGAGCACCCTGCTGGGCAGCCTCGGCTTCTTTGCCATCGGCGTCAGCGACGATCTGTTCCAGCTGCCTCCGCTGCCGCGGCTGGCGCTGCAGATCGGCGTTGCCATGGCGGTCTGGAGCCAGGGCGTGCGCATCGGCGCCGTCACCCTGCCCTTCGACAGTGGCCTTTCGCTGGCGCTGCCCTCCCTCCTGAGCCTGCTGGCGACGGTGGTGTGGCTGGTGGGAATCACCAATGCCATCAACTGGCTCGACGGACTCGACGGCCTGGCGGCCGGCGTCAGCGGCATCGCCGCCGTCGCCCTGCTCTCCGTCAGCTTCAGCCTGCACCAGACCGGTGCGGGGCTGCTGGCCGCTGCCCTGGCCGGCGCCTGCCTCGGGTTCCTGCGCCATAACTTCAATCCAGCCCGCATCTTCATGGGAGATGGCGGCTCCTATTTCCTTGGCTTCTCGCTGGCCGCCATCAGCCTGGTGGGGCCGGCGAAGGAACTCACGACGGTGAGCCTGCTGCTGCCCCTGCTGATCCTGTCCCTGCCCCTGGCCGACATGTCGGCCGTGATCATGGGTCGCGTCAGCGACGGTCGCTCGCCGTTCTATCCCGATCGGCGCCACCTGCACCATCGGCTGCTGCGCGCCGGCTTCAGCCATCGCCGCACCGTGGTGCTGATCTACGCCTTCACCCAGTGGCTCGCGTCCCTGGCCCTGGTGGCCGCCAATGCCGAGATGCGGTTTCTCTGGCTGGCCCTGGCCACAGCAGTGCTGGTGTGGGTGGTGGTGCGCAGCCAGCGTGCCCTGCGTCGTGATGCCGATGACGCCCTCACGGGGTCGCCGGTGACCACGGCCGTCGGCCGCGACGAACCCGACCGCCTGCCCCAGGCGGCCGGTCGCCCGTGATCGGGGCCCCATGGGCAGCAACGATGGAGGCGCCGAGATCCTCTGCATCGGCACCGAGCTGCTGCTCGGCAGCATCCTCAATGGCAATGCCCGCTGGCTGGCGGAAGAGCTGGCGGCCCTCGGCATTCCCCACTACCGCCAGACGGTGGTGGGCGACAACGCTGACCGCCTGCGCCAGGCCGTCCTCGAAGCCGCCGGCCGCTGCCGACTGCTGATCTGCACCGGCGGCCTCGGACCCACCCCCGACGACCTCACCACCGCCACCCTGGCGGAGGCCTTCGGGGCACCGCTGGAGGAACGCGCCGAGGTGCTCGCGGCCATCACCGCCCGGCTGGCCCACCACGGCAAGCCCCTCAGCGCCGGCAGCCGCAAGCAGGCCCTGCTGCCGCAGGGTTCCGCCGTGCTGCCCAACCCCACGGGCACCGCACCGGGGATGATCTGGACCCCCCGCCCCGGCTTCAGCCTGCTCACCTTCCCGGGGGTGCCCTCAGAGATGCGGGCCATGTGGCGGGCCACGGCCGCGCCCTGGCTGCAGCAGCAGCCCTTCAGCCAGGCGGTGCACCGCAGCCGCAGCCTGCGGTTCTGGGGCATCGGCGAGGGCAACCTGGCCGAACGGGTCGACGACCTGCTCGCCCTTGCCAACCCCACCGTCGCCCCCTACACCGGCGCCGGGGACGTCACCCTGCGCCTCACGGCCCGGGCGGCTGATGCCGAGGCCGCAGACGGGCTGCTGGCACCGGTCGAGCAGGAGCTGCGGCGGCGCCTCGGCCACCATTGCTTCGGTGCCGACGGGGATTGCCTCGCTTCGGTGGTGCTGCAACGGCTGCGGCAGCGGGGCCAGACCCTGGCGGTGGCCGAATCGTGCACCGGCGGGGGGATCGGCGCCGCCCTTGCTGCGGTGCCCGGCGCCTCGGACGTGTTCCTGGGTGGGGTGATCGCCTATGCCAATGCCGTCAAGCAGGGCTTGCTGCAGGTGCCGGCCGACACCCTCGAACGCCACGGGGCCGTGAGTGATCCGGTGGCGCTGGCCATGGCCGAGGGGGTGCGCCGTTGCACGGGCGCCGACTGGGGAGTGGCGGTGACGGGCATCGCCGGTCCCGGGGGCGGCAGCAGCGCCAAACCCGTCGGCCTGGTGCACATCGGCCTCAGCGGTCCCCAGGGCAGCAGCAGTGAAGGCGTGCGGTTCGGTGCCAGCCGGGAGCGCCACTGGATCCAGATCCTCACGGTGGGCGAAGCCCTCAACCGCCTGCGGCTGCAGATCAGCGACTAACGCCCGGCTGAACAGCCACGGCCGTATTAGCCGGTGGCGGTCAGACCTTGGGCGGCAGACCGCTGGCGTCAGCTGGATTTGTTGACATTGCTGCCGTGGCGACAAACATCAGTGGGATACAGCACAACGATGAACTTCGATCCCAACCTCCTGCCCGGCCTGATCGTTCCGTTTCTATTCAAGATCGCCGGGGCCATTGCCCTCTGGGTGATCGGGGGCTGGGTGATCGGCTTCGTGGTGAGCCTGTCGCGCCGTTCCCTGTCCCGCGGAGGGATGCAGGCCGGGCTGGTGGCGTACCTCACCTCGATCATCAGCACTACCCTAAGGGTGCTGCTGCTGCTGGCCATCCTTGGACTGTTTGGCGTCCAGACCACCAGCTTCGCCGCCCTGATCGCCGGTGCCGGCCTGGCCGTGGGTGCCGCCGTCAGCGGTCTGCTCGGCAACTTCGCCGCCGGTGCCTTCCTCCAGGGCCTGCATCCCTTCAAGGTGGGGGACTATGTGCTGGCCGGTGGTATCGAGGGCACCGTCGAAGAACTCGGCATGATCGTAACCACGATCATGACCCCCGACAGCGTGCGCACGATGGTGCCGAACGGAAAGCTGTTCGGCGACACGCTCAAGAATTACTCGTCCCACCCCTTCCGCCGCGTCGAACTGGTGGCCCAGCTCGACAACACTGCCGATGTGGGCCGCGCAATTGAGCTGCTCAAGCAAGGTGTGGCGTCGGTGCCCAACCAGTACCCCGGCAAACCCGCCGACGTGGAGGTGCTCGAGTTCAGTGAGCGTGGCCCCCGGCTGGCCGTGCGCCCTTACACCCACACCGACCACTACTGGCAGGTGTACTTCGACACGAACCGCACCATCACCGAGGTGCTGGGCCGCAATGGCTTCCCCGTGCCCCGCATTCCGGTGCAGATGGCCTCGGCCAGCTGAAACCCGGGTGCCGTCCGGCCCTAGGGTGACCAATCCCTCCAGCCAGGGATCCCCTTGAGCTCCGGCACCCTCTACGACAAGGTCTGGGAGCTGCACCGGGTGGCCGAGCTGCCCGGTGGTTCCACCCGGCTCTTCATCGGCCTGCATCTGATCCACGAGGTCACCAGCCCCCAGGCCTTCGCCGCCCTGCACGATCTGGGCCTGACGGTGCGCCATCCCGAACGCACGGTGGCGACCGTCGATCACATCGTGCCCACCACCAGCCAGCAGCGGCCCTTCGCCGATCCCCTGGCCGAGGAGATGCTCAGCACCCTCGAGCGCAACTGCCACGACCACGGCATCACCCTGCATGGCATCGGCAGCGGTCACCAGGGCATCGTGCACGTCATCGCCCCCGAACTGGGCCTCACCCAGCCGGGCATGACTGTGGCCTGCGGTGATTCGCACACCTCCACCCACGGGGCCTTCGGAGCCATTTCCTTCGGCATCGGCACCAGCCAGGTGCGTGATGTGCTGGCCAGCCAGAGCCTGGCGATGACGAAGCTGCGGGTGCGGCGGCTCTGGGTCGAAGGAGCCCTGCAGCCCGGCGTCTATGCCAAGGACCTGGTGCTGCACATCATCCGCCGCCTGGGGGTGAAGGGCGGCGTCGGCCATGCCTATGAATTCGCCGGTCCCACCATTGCCGCCCTGTCGATGGAGGAGCGCATGACCCTCTGCAACATGGCCATCGAAGGCGGGGCCCGGGTCGGCTACGTCAACCCCGACGCCACCACCTACGCCGCCTTGCAGGGTCGGCCGGCGGCACCGACCGGGGAGGCCTGGGATCGGGCCGTGACCTGGTGGAGCTCCCTGGCCAGCGATGCCGACGCCGTCTACGACGATGAGGTGCGCATCGATGCCAGCGCCATTGCGCCCACGGTCACCTGGGGCATCACGCCGGGCCAGGGCATCGGCGTCGACGAATGCGTGCCCACCCTCGAGCAGATCGAGCCCCAGGAGCGCCCCCTGGCGGAGGAGGCCTACCGCTACATGGACCTGCAACCCGGGGAACCGATCGCCGGCCTGCCGGTGGATGTGTGCTTCATCGGCAGCTGCACCAACGGCCGCCTCTCGGATCTGCAGGCGGCGGCGGCCATTGCCCGCGGCCGGCAGGTGGCCCCGGGCCTGCGGGCCTTTGTGGTGCCCGGCAGCGAGCAGGTGGCCGCAGCCGCCGAGGCCGCAGGGCTGGATCAGATCTTCCGTGAGGCCGGCTTTGAGTGGCGCGCCCCCGGCTGCTCCATGTGCCTGGCCATGAACCCCGACCGGCTGGAGGGCCGCGAGATCAGCGCCAGCTCGAGCAACCGCAATTTCAAGGGCCGCCAGGGTTCGGCCTCGGGTCGCACCCTGCTGATGAGTCCGGCGATGGTGGCCGCCGCCGCTGTCACCGGCGTGGTCAGCGACGTGCGCCAGCTGCTGCCCTGAGCGATCTCCCCCGGCGCTCTCCCCCGTCCCGCCC
>CAMASU010000125.1 GCA_945861105.1 Synechococcus sp. UW140 | reverse complement strand
CCGGTTTGCGACTGACCCTGTGCCCGTTCTGGTGATCGCCAGCACCAACCCCGCCAAGCTGAGCGAGCTGCACCATCTGTTCGATCCCCTGGACCTGGATCTGCGGCCGATGCCGGCCGATCTGGTGATCGAAGAAACCGGCGGCACCTACGCCGCCAATGCCAGCCTCAAGGCCACCACGGTGGCCCGCCTCAGCGGTTGCTGGGCCCTGGGGGACGATTCGGGCCTCGAAGTCGATGCCCTCGACGGTGCCCCTGGCCTCTTCTCAGCCCGTTGGGCCGCCGATGACGCCGCCCGCTGCCGCCGTCTGCTCGATGCCCTGGCGGGGATCCCCTACCGCAGCGCCCGCTTCTGCACGGCCGTGGCCCTGGCGGCCCCCGACGGCGGCCTCCGTCTCGAGAGCGCAGGCGAATGCCGCGGCGAGATCCTGCGGGCCCCCCGGGGGGCGGGGCGGGGTTACGACAGCCTGTTCTGGGTGCGGGAGGCCGGGTGCACCTATGCGGCCATGACCAGTGAGCAACGCAGCCGCCTGGGCAGCCGCGGCAAGGCCCTTCGCGGCATCGCCGCGGCCCTGCGCCGCGAGCTGGGGCTCACACCGGTGAATTGACCTGGGCCACGGCCCGCATGGCTGCCGCCGCCGCCTCTTCCACATCGCCTTCGCGGCCGGCGAGGGTGAGTCGGCCGAAGGCACCCACGGCCTTGACGTCGACCACGGTGATGTTGGAGGCCTTCTCGGCTTCGTTGGCCGCGATCAGCACGTAACCGGCGGGCTCGGTTTCGAGAATGAACATGCTCATGCCCGCCTGGATCATCGAGCCGCGACGGTTCTGGCGGTTGATCAGCACCGCATGGTCGGGGGTGATGGCGCGGATGATTTCGGTCCAGCTGACGTTGCAGGGGCTGCGCTGGTCGATGCTGCTGCCGATGGCCTCAAGCACCACCTGGCCGGAATGCAGCACCGTGCTCTGGTCGCGGTGGTACAGCGCCAGCGACCCGAAGGCCCGTTCGACGACCATCTGGCCGAGCCGGACACTGCTGGCCTTGAGGGCGATGTCGGTGACGCGGTGCACGGCCATGCCGGGGGACACCTCCAGCCAGAGGCAGGCGTCGCCGGGGATCGGCAGAAAGCCCTGGGAGACCGTGCCCATGTAGGCGGCCAGCTGGGGCTGCAGTGAATCGATGAAGACGTGGGTGCGCAGCTCAATGGCACCGATGTCGCTGCCGCTGCGGCTGAGGCGATGGCCTTCGCTGTCGGTGGTGACGGTCACGCAGCTGGGGCCGTCACCGTCGATGCCCACCCGGGTGCCGGTCACGACCACCTGACTGCCGGCCACCCGCAGGCTTCCCCGCCGACGGCTCATCAGGTTGTCGGCACGGGAGTTCAGGGGCCCGACTCTCAGCGGTCGCGCGACTCTACCGGCCTGAGCCACGCTTTTATTTCGTTCGACTTGATACGACAGCGCTGCTGATCGCCCCTATCACAAGGGCTGATCCCCTGAGCACCCAGTCCATGCTCACCCCCAGCACCCGGCTCAAGCTGCAGGACATCATCGGCCGCATCGCCAGCGACCAGACGGTGACCTTGCAGGAGCGGATCTTCGTGCAGAAGTTCGCCGACCGCGATGCGACCGTGGCCAGCTGGCTGCGGCGGGCCCGCCGCCAGCAGCAGCCACCACCGGTGACGGGCGTCGATCAGCTGCTGCATCAGCTGGACCTGGGCGAGGCGGAACCCGACGGTGGCCGCCGCCATCCCAACGACGACATCGGTGACTGGTTCACCGGTGCGCCGGGCTGGTTGCGCCGCAGCTGACCTTGCCAGGCCGGCCGCAGCCGGTACCCTCCGGCCATCCCGTTCGTCTCAGGCCGCCATGGACAGCCCCGTCGCCAGCGCTGACACTGCCACCACGGCGGAATGGATCAACCGGGCCATCGACGAAGGCGTCAAACCGGAACAGGCCCTGGCCTTCATCGGTCTGGGGCTGATGCACCGGCTCGGCAACAGCGAGGCCTCCTTTGCTCCCCTCCCCCACGAAGGGGGCGAAACGGCCGACCTGGCCGCCCTGCGCCAGCGTCTTGAGCTCACCGACCTGGCGATCCGCACCGCCGCACCGCTCTCCACCGCCGAGGTGACGGCGCTGCTGGGGGCCCGTCCCGGCGCCGCCGAAGTCGAGCGGGGCGGCCTGGTGGCCCGCCGGGTGAGCCGCAACGTGTGGAAGCTGAGCCGCCTGGCCGACCGACCCCAGACCGATGACGCCTTCCGCCGCCGCTTCTGAAACGGAAGAGATGACCGCGGCTGCTCGCCGGAACGGCCGCGGGACCTAGAGATGGAGTGACGTCCAGGGGGCCAGGGGTGGAGGTTCTCAAGGAGAGTGGCCAGCGGGAAGTGTTCTGCGGGCTCACCTCCATCGTGTGGCTACATCGGCGCATGCCCGATGCCTTCTTTCTTGTGGTGGGGTCCCGCACCTGCGCCCATCTGATCCAGAGCGCCGCCGGCGTGATGATCTTTGCCGAACCGCGCTTCGGCACGGCGATTCTCGGGGAACGCGACCTGGCTGGCCTCGCCGATGCCAACGACGAGCTGGACCGGGTGGTGACCGACCTGCTGGCCCGTCGCCCCGAGATCCGCACCCTGTTCCTGGTGGGTTCGTGCCCCAGTGAGGTGATCAAGCTCGATCTGGCCAAGGCCGCCGAGCGCCTCAATGGCCGCCTGACCGGCCGGGTGCGGGTGGTGAACTACAGCGGCAGCGGCATCGAGACCACCTTCACCCAGGGGGAGGACCAGGCCCTCACCGCCCTGGTGCCACTGCTGCCCCGCGGCGACCAGCGCCAGCTGCTGCTGGTGGGCACCCTCGCCGATGCCGTCGAGGATCGCTTCCTGACGTTGTTCGAGCGCCTGGGGGTCGGCCCGGTGGTGGCCCTGCCCCCCCGGCGCTCGACGGAGCTGCCGCCCGTGGGCCCCGGCACGATGGCCCTGTTGTGCCAGCCGTTCCTGGGCAGCACCGCCCGGGCCCTGCAGGCCCGCGGGGTGACGTTGCTCCCCAGCCCCTACCCGCTGGGGGTCGAGGGCAGTCGCCGCTGGTTTGAGACCGCCGCCAACGCCTTCGGCATTGATCCGGCCCATACCGCCACCGTGCTGGATCCGCTGGTGGCCCGGGGTCAGGCGGCCGTGGCGCCCCACCGGCGCGACCTGGAGGGCAAGCGCCTGTTTCTGCTGCCTGATTCGCAGATGGAGCCGGCCCTGGCCCGGTTCCTCCATCGGGAATGCGGCATGGAGCTGGTCGAGGTGGGCACCCCCTACCTGGACCGGGCCCTGCAGCAGCCCGAACTTGACCTGCTGCCGCCTGACACGGCCCTCAGCGAGGGTCAGCACCTCGAACGGCAGCTGGAGCGGGTGCGGGCGGCCCGTCCCGACCTGGTGGTGTGCGGCATGGGACTGGCCAACCCCCTCGAAGCCGAGGGGATCGCCACGAAATGGTCGATCGAACTGGTCTTCAGCCCGATCCACGGCTGCGACCAGGCCGGCGACCTGGCGGAACTGTTCGCCCGGCCCCTGCGTCGCCGCGCTGCCCTCGCCTTCGCCTGATCCCCCCACCCCCAAGCGATGGAACTCACCCTCTGGACCTATGAAGGCCCGCCCCACGTGGGCGCCATGCGCATCGCCGCCTCGATGGAGGGGGTGCATTACGTGCTCCATGCCCCCCAGGGCGACACCTACGCCGATCTGCTGTTCACGATGATCGAACGGCGCGACCGGCGACCACCCGTCACGTACACCACCTTCCAGGCCCGTGACCTGGGGGGCGACACGGCCGATCTGGTGAAGCGTTCGATCGCCGAGGCCGTCGAACGCTTCAGGCCCCAGGCGTTGCTGGTGGGCGAAAGCTGCACGGCCGAGCTGATCCAGGATCAGCCCGGGGCCCTGGCCCAGGGCATGGGGTTCGGTGATCTGCCGATCGTGAATCTGGAGCTGCCCGCGTATTCCAAGAAGGAGAACTGGGGGGCGGGCGAGACGTTCTACCAGCTGGTGCGGGGGCTGCTGAAGGGTCAGATCCCGGCGCCCGGCAGCCCCCGGCCTGATCCCGGCCGTTGGCGCAGCGAAGGGCGCCGGCCGCGGCTCAATCTGCTCGGTGCGAGCCTGCTGGGGTTCCGCTGCCGCGATGACGTCATCGAGGTGACGCGGCTGCTGGCCGAACTGGGGGTGGAGGTGGCGGTGGTGGCGCCCCTGGGTGCCACCCCGGCCGATCTGCTGCGGCTGCCCGAGGCCGATGCGAATGTCTGCCTGTACCCGGAGGTCGCCGACAGCACCTGCAGCTGGCTCGAGCGTCAGTTCGGCATGGCCTGCGTGCGCACGGTGCCGATTGGCATCGGGGCCACCGTCGCCTTCCTGCAGGAGGTGGTGCAAGTGCTGGGGCTGGATCCGGCGCTGCTGCCTTCACCGGAACGGTCGCGGTTGCCCTGGTATTCGCGTTCGGTCGACTCGACCTACCTGACGGGCAAGCGGGTGTTCATCTTTGCCGATGCCACCCATGCCATCGCGGCGGCTCGCATTGCCAGCCAGGAGCTGGGCTTTCAGGTGGTGGGCCTGGGCAGCTACAGCCGTGAGCAGGCCCGCGCCGTGCGGGCGGCGGCGACGGAGCTGGGACTCGAGGCCCTGATCAGTGACGACTACCTGGCGGTGGAGGCCGCCATGGCTGCGGCAGCGCCCGAACTGGTGCTGGGCACCCAGATGGAACGCCACAGTGCCAAGCGGCTGGGGGTTCCCTGCGCCGTGATTTCGTCACCGCTGCATGTGCAGGATGTGCCGGCCCGTTATGCACCGCAGATGGGCTGGGAGGGGGCGAACGTGATCTTCGATTCGTGGGTGCACCCGTTGATGATGGGTCTCGAGGAACATCTGATCGGCATGTTCCGCCATGATTTCGAGTTTGTGGATGGCCACATGAGCCATCGGGGCGAAACGGCGGCGGCGGCGCCCGAAGCACCTGTGTCCGGGGTCTGGACCAGCGATGGTGAGGCCGAGCTGAAGAAGGTGCCGTTCTTCGTGCGGGGCAAGGTGCGCCGCAATGCCGAGGCCTATGCGCAGGAGCGTGGCATCGGGGCCATCACCGCCGAAGTGATGTTCGACGCCAAGGCCCACTTCAGCCGCTGAGCTGCCGCTGCCAGGTGTCCTGGGCGGCGGCGAAGAGCCCATCCTGCACCTGGGCCATCAGGGCGTTCACCCGTTGACGGGTGCCGGCATCGGCGGGCAGCAGGTCGGAGAAGAGACCGGCGTAGAGCATGTCCACCAGCAGGGCCAGCTCGCTGGACGACAGGTTGAGCAGGTGCTCGTCGTCGAGGTGGGTGACCTTCACAGGTGTGAGGCAAAGGACCCCATGACCGTATGGCCGCTGTCCGACTGTGCAAGGACCCGTGCGGCCCGGTCTGCGACAGGATGCGCCCAGGACGTGACTGAAACGCGTCGTGGTTCGGTGATCCCCCCGTCGGAGCGGGGCCCAGCAGCGTGAGCGATCTCCTCTTCGTCTACGGCACATTGATGCGCGGCCATGCCGCCGGGTCGTTGCTCGGCGAGGCCCCCTGGCAGGGCTGCACCTGGCTCGATGGGGCTGATCTGCACGATGCCGGTGCCTACCCGTTGGCCTGCGACGGCACCGGTGCCGTGCGTGGCGAATGTCGGGCCATCGACCCGGCCTGCTGGCCGGCCCTGGATGCCTATGAAGAGGTGCCTGCCCTGTACCGCCGTGAGGGTCGGCAGCTGCGCGATGGCCGTCGCGCCTGGGTCTACCTGGCGCCCCCGGCCGTGGCCCGGGGCCATCCACGGGTGCCCTCGGGCATCTGGCCCCATCCGGCTGCGGCGGCCATCACCCGCCTGCGGGGGGTGGATGGTTGTCGGCTCGGCTGGCTGGTGCTCGAGCAACAGCGCAGCGGTGGTGGCATCCAGGGCCTGGTCAGCGCCGATGCCGCTGCCTTCGCCTGTGATGCCCACACCCTTTGCGCCGTCGACATGCCCATCGGCCTGCCTGATGGGGCCCCGCGCCAGTGCGACGGCGAAGCGCGGCGGTTGCTGGGGCCGCGCCGCGCCAGTGTCTTCAGTGCACCGTTGCGGTCGCTGCTTGATGCCCCGGACCATGGCGAGGCCTGCCGGCGTTCGCGGCA
>CAMASU010000124.1 GCA_945861105.1 Synechococcus sp. UW140 | reverse complement strand
CCGGTGCTGTCCGGTACGGGCAGCCGGGCCAGGTCGTCGAGGGGTTGGGCGGCATGGCGGTAGCGCTGCCCGGGGTCCCGCTGCAGCAACCGTTCGATCACGGCCCGCAGACCGGGCTCGGCATCCAGGGCGGCGGGCCAGCGCCAGTCCATCGACACCGGATCCAGCAGGTCCTGGGGCTCGTCGCCGCTGAGCAGCACCAGGGCCGTGACCCCAAGGCCATGCAGATCCATCCAGGGCTGTGGGGAATCCCGCAGCTGCTCCGGCGGTGCGTAGCCGGCGGTGCCACTGGCCAGGGGGTCCCGCCCCAGCGGCGCCGGCTGGCCGAAGTCGATCAGCACCGGCAGGCCATCCCGGTCCCGCCGCACCAGGTTGGCGGGGGTGATGTCGCCGTGGACCAGATCCTGGCCGTGCAGGGCCGCCAGGGCCGGCAGCAGCTGGCGCAGCAGCAGCAGCACCTCCCCCGCCCCGAACACCAGCTGTCGCTCGCGCCGGGCCTGCAGCAGATCGCGGTAGCTGCGACCGCCCACCCATTCCCGCACCTGCCAGAGCCCGTCCCCATCGGCAAGCACCGCCCCCAGCCGGGGAATCTGCGGGTGATAGACGGCCTGCAGCAGCTCCAGGCCCCGCCTCAGCTCGGACTGTTCCTCCCCAGCCAGGTCCCACCACACCCGCAGGGCCACGGGCAGATCCCCGGCGAGGGTGTCGGTGCCGCGCCAGAGGGCGGACCCTGCGGCCTGGCTGAGGCGCTCATCGAGGCGGTAGCGCCCCGCCAGCAGATGACCTGGAGTGACGTCGGCGGCGGCCACGCGTGGGATCTGCCCTCGGCTCAGGCGACGCTAGGTCGGTCGCTGCGCAGTGGCTGCCGCAGTCCCCGGCTTTCGAGCCAGCTGCGGTCCCAGAGGCGGGATCGGTAACGGTCACCGCCGTCGCAGAGGACCGTGACGATCCGGTGTCCGGGCCCCAGACGCCGCGCTGTCTCGACGGCTGCAGCGACGTTGATGCCGACCGAACCGCCCATGAACAGGCCCTCGTGCCAGAGCAGGTCGTACAGCACATCGATCGCCGTCTGGTCGTCGACGCGCACGGCATCGTCGATGGGGGCCCCTTCGAGATTGGCGGTCACCCGACTGTTGCCGATGCCCTCGGTGATCGATGACCCCTCACTGCTCAGGCCGGCACCGGTGGCCCAGCTGAACAGGGCGCTGCCGTGGGGGTCGGCGAGCACGCAGCGGATCGTGCGGGAGCAGCTCTTGAGGTACAGGGCGACGCCGGCATAGGTGCCGCCGGTGCCCGTCGCTGCCACCCAGGCGTCAAGCTGACCGGCGCACTGCTCCCAGATCTCGGGACCCGTGGTGTCGTGGTGGGCCTGGCGGTTCGCCAGGTTGTCGAACTGATTCGCCCAGATCGCCCCCGGGATGCCGGCGGCGATGCGGCCGGAGAGGTGCACGTAGTTCTCAGGATCCCGGTAGGGCACCGCGGGCACCGTGCGCACCTCGGCCCCCAGGCTGCGCAGCAGGCCGATCTTTTCGGCCGACTGGGTGTCGGGGATGACGATCACGCAGCGGTACCCGCGGGCGTTGCACAGGTGGGCCAGGCCGATGCCCGTGTTGCCGGCGGTGCCTTCGACCACCGTGCCACCGGGCTGGAGGGCACCCGAAGCCTCTGCGGCCTGGAGGATGCCGAGGGCGGCCCGGTCCTTGACCGAGCCACCGGGATTCATGAATTCGGCCTTGCCGAGGATTTCGCAGCCGGTGACCTCGCTGAGATGGTCCAGCCGGATCAGCGGGGTGTGCCCCACCGCTCCCACGAACCCCCGCGTGATGCCCATCGCCTGCTGTCCAAGCCCAGGCAGGCTAGGGTCCCGGCACCCAGTCGTCGAGGGATGGCCCCATCGCCTGCGACCGTCGATCGCCTGCGACGGATCCGCAGCCACAGCGAGGCCCTGATCGCACCGCTGGAGCCCGAGGATCTGGTGCTGCAGGGCATGGCGGATGCCAGCCCTCCCAAATGGCATCTGGCGCACACCACCTGGTTTTTTGACACCTTCGTGCTGCGGCCCCACCGGCAGGGATGGACGCCCGCCCCCGACCTCTGGCAGCACCTGTTCAACAGCTATTACGAGGCCGTCGGCAGCCGCCATCCCCGGCCCCAGCGGGGACTGCTGACCCGGCCGCCGATGCGCGAGATCGTCGCCTGGCGCCAACGGGTTGACCGTGCCCTGGAGGAGCTGCTTGCCACCGACCCCGATCCCGCCGTCACCGCCCTGGTCGAGCTTGGCCTGCAGCACGAGCAGCAGCACCAGGAGCTGCTGCTCATGGATCTGCTGGACGGCTTCAGCCGCAACCCGCTGCTGCCCGTCTACAGCCCCGATGCTCCAGAGCCGCCGCTGGCGGCAGGGGACGGCTGGCACGCGCTGCCGGGGGGTCTGGTCGAGATCGGCCATGGCAGCGCGGGCGGTTTTGCCTTCGACAACGAAGGTCCCCGCCACCGGGTCTGGCTCGAGCCCTACCGCCTGGCCGCTCGGCTGGTGACCAATGCCGACATGGAGGCCTTCGTGGCGGCCGGCGGCTACCGGCGTCCCGAGTTCTGGATGGCGGATGGCTGGGCCGTGGTGCAGCAGCAGGGCTGGACCGCTCCGCTGCACTGGCATCCCGAAGGAATGGAGTTCAGCCTGCGGGGTCTGCAGCCCCGTGCGCCCGAAGCGCCGGTCCGTCATCTGAGCTGGTATGAAGCCGATGCCGTCGCCCGCTGGGCCGGCGCCCGCCTGCCCACCGAGGCGGAATGGGAACAGGCCCTGCGCTGCCTCCCTGACCTTGAACAGGCCTTCGGAGCTGTCTGGCAGTGGACCGCCTCGCCCTACCGGCCCTATCCCGGCTTTGCACCCGCCGCCGGCGCCGTGGGTGAATACAACGGCAAGTTCATGAGTTCCCAGATGGTGCTGCGGGGCAGCAGCGTGCTCACGCCTGCCGATCACGGTCGGATCACCTACCGCAATTTCTTTGCCCCGGCCTGTCGCTGGCTGGTCGGTGGCCTGCGCCTGGCCTCCGATGGTTGAGATGGGCGCCGGGGCGCGGACCGGATCCGTGGCGGCTGGGGGCTTCACGGTCATTGATCGTCATCCGCCGGCCCCTGATGTGCTGGCTGCCGTGCGGGAGGGACTGGCGCGCCGTCCGCGGCAGCTGCCCGCCTGGCTGCTCTACGACCGTCGCGGTTCCGAGCTGTTCGCCGAGATCTGCCGCCAGCCCGAGTACACCCTCACCGCCACCGAACTGGAGCTGCTGCGTCGCCATGCCGCTGCCCTCTGCGCCGGCTGTTCGCCCGGCACCCTTGTGGTCGAGTTCGGAGCCGGCAGCGTTGAGAAGGTCAGCCCCCTGCTGCAGGCCCTGGCCGCCCCTGCCTACCTGGCGGTCGACATCAGTGCTTCGGCCCTGCAGGAGGTCGGCCAGCGCCTCCAGGCCGCCCATCCGACGGTGCCGATGCTGGGGCTCTGTGCCGACTACGGCGACCTGCCCGATCTGCCCCTGCCCGCCGACTGGGCGACGCGGCCGCGGCTGGGGTTCTTCCCCGGCAGTTCCCTCGGCAATTTCGACCCCGCCGAGGCCTGCCGCTTCCTGGCGGCGTTGCGGCCGCTGCTGGGGGAGCGGGGGCAGTTGCTGATCGGCATTGATCAGCCCCGGGATCCCACCGCCCTCGAGGCGGCCTACGACGATGGCGCCGGGGTGTCGGCCGCCTTTGCGCTCAACCTGCTGCAGCGCCTGCGGCTGGAGCTGGGGGCCGATGTCGATCCCGGTGGGTTCCGGTATCGCGCCACCTGGGAGGCCGACCACAGCCGGGTGGCCATGGCGTTGGTCAGCGTGGGGCCCCAGCGGTTGCGGCTGGCCGACCTGGAGGTGGTCTTCGCCGACGGCGAGCCCCTCATCACCGAGTACAGCTACAAGTACACGCCGGCGGCATTTCTGGCGTTGGCGGCCCAGGCGGGCTGGAGCGGGGTCGACCGCCGGTGCGATGACGCTGACGGCTTCTCTGTGCACCGCCTGCAACCGGCGGCGGCGGCGCCAGACTGCAGCGCATCGGCAGTCTGAGGGTCGGCACAGCATGGGGCGTGAGGAACAGCGGGCGCTGGTGCGGCGGGTGCGCGAATCACTGATCGGCGAACTGGAGACCCTTTACCGCCGCGCCTTTGATGCCATCGGCACTGATGATCTGGGCGAGGGCGGTGTCGCCCGGCTCACCCAGTTGCTGCTCCGGTCGCGGGAGGGGGCCATCACTCCGCTGCAGGAGGAGATCGAGGCACCCCTGATCACCCGCGCCCCCGGCGAGAAGGCCCCATGAGCGCCGCCTGGTTCGACGAGCTCACCCGCGAGCTGGAACGGCAGCTGGAGGGTTTTCTCGATGATCACCCCAGCCAGCGGGAGCTGCTCGAACGGGAGGAGCAGGCCGAGGCCCAGCGCCGGCGGCAGCGGCGCCTGCTGGAGATCGCTGCCGCCGCCGACCTGGAGCGCCAACGGCTCCTGGGCCTGTCCGGCGAGATCCGCCAGTGGCGCGAGCGGGTCGACCGGGCCCGCAGCGCCGCGGCCACCGACCTGGCGGATCGGGCAGAGGAGCATCTGGGTCGGCTGATGGGCCAGGGCCGCGAGGGCTGGCAGGCCCTGGCGGCCCTGGGGGAGGAGGACGCCCGCCTGCGGGCCGAGATCAACCGGAGGGAGACCGTCACTGAACCGGCTCCCGTCAGCGTCGGTGACCAGTTGGAGCAGGACTGGGCGGCCTTCGAGGCTGACCAGGACCTGCACGAGCTGCGCCGCCGCCAGGCCCGCTGAGGCTGCCGCCCGTGGGGTTTCTGCTCTCCAAGCTGCTGCCCTCGCTCCTGTATCCCCTCGGGGCGTCGCTGCTGTTGCAGATGCTGGCCCTGGCGGCCCGCCGCCGTCGCTGGTCCACGCCGGTGGCGACCGCAGGACTGGTCCTGCTGGTGCTGCCGTCCATGCCCCTCGTGAGCCGGCCGCTGGTGCGGAGCCTGGAGGATCAGGCGGTTGCCCTCACCCCGGCGCCCCTGCCCCGCGCCGATGTGGTGCTGGTGCTGGGGGGAGGGTTGCGGCCCGGAGGTCCGCCACGCCTGGGGGTTGAAGTCAACGAGTCGGGCGACCGGTTGCTGGGGGGGGTGCGGCTGCTGCGTCAGCAGCGGGCTCCGCTGCTGCTGGTGAGTGGTGGCCGGGTGAGCTTCACCGCCGCTGACCCCCGTCCCCCCGAGGCCGTCAATGCCCGCCGGCTGGCGGAGGAACTGGGGGTGCCTGCCGCGGCGATTCGCAGTCTTGACACCCCCCGCACCACAGCCGAGGAGGCCTCACATTTCGCGGCCATGGCCCGCCGGCAGGGCTGGCGGTCCGTGCTGCTGGTGACCAGTGCCCTGCATCTGCCGCGGGCGACGGCCACCTTTAGGCACAGCCTCCTGCAGCAGACGCCCGCCGTGCGCGTGTGGCCCGTGGCCACGGATTTCCTGCTGGAACCCGCTTCGGCCAGCGGTGGTGTGACGGTGGGCAGCCTTCTGCTCGATCTGATCCCCGACGCCGGCTCCCTGGCGCTGTCGACCTCGGTGCTGCGGGAATGGATCGGCCTGATGGTCTACCGCTGGCGAGGCCAGGCCTGACCCCTCACGCCTTCGGGGCCGGCGGCACGAGGCTCACGCCCTCGGGGGGCGGGGTGGGGTCAGGATCGGCGATGAGCATGTGCTGAAGCACGATCTCCGGTCGCTCGCTGTCCCGCCAGCGGATGCGATAGGCCGGCATCTTGGTGCCGCGGCTCGTGGTCTGTTCCACGGGCTCCATGACCCAACCCCGGCGGGAGCGCCCCTGGGGGTTGCGCTTCACCACCGCATCGGCGTGGGTGAAGCGGAATCCGACACGCTCGCCGCTCATGGGTCGGGAATTCTGATCGTTACGGCCATTATCCACCGTGACCCTCCGGCCTCAACAAGGGGAAGGCGATCACGTCGCGAATGCTGGCACTGTCGGTGAGCAGCATCACCAGCCGGTCGATGCCGATGCCCAGGCCACCGGTGGGTGGCATGCCGACCTCGAGGGCCTGCAGAAAGTCTTCATCCACCCCCTGGGCCTCCAGAGCACCGGCCAGGCGGCGGCACTGCTGCTGTTCAAGCCGCTGGCGCTGG
>CAMASU010000123.1 GCA_945861105.1 Synechococcus sp. UW140 | reverse complement strand
CCCGCTGATCACCGGCTACGGAAAGGTGATCATGGCTGAGTTCAACTACGACCAGCAGCCTGTGCCGTCGTTCCCCCTCGATCCGACGGTGGAGCGCTGGTCGATGTGGGTGATGAAGAAGGACGTGCTGCCCTGGGTGTACTGGAATCGCATGCTGCGGGGCGCCCAGCACGAACGCAGGTTCATCCCTGGCGGCGGCCAGGTGCGTCAGCCATCGACCTCCGCGGGGTGAAAGTAGGCGTGGATCTGGGCCGCCAGGGCCGGCCCGACCCCGGGGCAGGCCGCGATCTGCTCGGCACTGGCCAGCTGGATGGCATCGACCGAACGGAAATGGGCCAGCAGATCCCGCACCCGTTTCGGGCCAAGGCCCGGAATGTCGCTGAGCCGTGAGCGGGTCATGCGTTCACCCCGCTGCTGGCGATGGAAGCTGACGGCGAACCGGTGGGCCTCGTCCCGCAGGCGGCGCAGCAGCTGCACGCCCAGCTGCTCGGCCTCGCTCTCAAGCGGCTGCGCTTCCCCCGGCAGAAACACCTCCTCCCGCTGCTTGGCCAGGGAGCAGACCCGCAGGTCAGCGGCCAGGTCCAGCTCCCGCAGGGCTTCCATCACCGCCGACAGCTGCCCCTTGCCACCGTCAATCATCACCACGTCAGGCCAGTCGCCGAAGCCATCGGTGTGCAGACTGCTGCCCCCGCGGCGGCGCAGCTCGGCCAGGTCGGCCCCCCCGGCCTTGGCTTCGCTCCAGCGGCGGAAACGGCGCCGCATGATCTCGGCCATGGCCATGAAGTCGTCGCTGTGGCCGGCGCCGATGCTGCTGCTCCGCAGCCGGTAGCGCCGGTAGTGCTGCTTGGCCGGCAACCCCTCCACGAACACCACCTGCGAAGCCACTGCATCACTCCCCTGGATGTGGCTGATGTCGTACCCCTCAATGCGACGGGGTGGCTGGTCGAGGTCAAGCAGCTGGGCCAGGTCTTCAAGGGCCAGCTGCTGCTGCTCCGCCCCCCGCTGGGCGCGGGCCAGTTCAAACCCGGCGTTGCGCACCACCAGCTCGATCAGCTCGGCCTTCTGCTGCCGCTGAGGTGTGAGCAGCACCACCTTGCGTCCGCGGCGCTGGCGCAGCCAGCCCTCCAGCAGCTCCTGCTCAGGTAACGGGTGCTGCAGCAGCACCTCCGGGGGAATCTCGACCGGATCGACCTGGCTGTAGTGCTCTTCGAGCACCCGCTGCAGGATGGTGCCGGGATCGGCGGCGGTGGCATCGGCGGTGTAACCGAGCCGTCCCACCAGCTTCCCCGCCCGCACCTGGAACAACTGCACCGCAGCAACGCGATCATCGGCGGCCAGGGCGATCACATCACGGGCGACGGCGGCATCAGGAAGGGTCATCTTCTGATCCGCAGTGAGCAGTTCCAGCCCCTGGAGCTGGTCCCGCACCCGGGCCGCCGCCTCGAAGTCAAGCCGTTCGGCGCTGCGCAGCATCTGCTCTTTCAACAGCTCCAGCAGCTCATCATTGCGGCCCTGAAAGATCATCGCCACCCGCTGGAGGGTGGCGTGGTAATCATCGGGGCTGATGCGCCGCTGGCAGACGCCGGGGCAGCGGCCGATGTCGTAGTTGAGGCAGGTGCGATCGCGATGGACCGGCTGGGGCCGCTGGCGCAGGGGGAAGACGCGCTTGACGATCGACAGGGTGCGGCGGAGCAGGCCCACATCGACGTAAGGGCCATAGAAACGGTCGCGACTGCTGCGCAGCCGCCGCCGCCGGGTGATGAAGATCCGCGGATAGTCTTCACTCCAGGTGATGCAGAGATAGGGATATTTCTTGTCGTCCTTTAGCAGCACATTGAAGTGCGGCTGGTGGGTCTTGATCAGATTCGATTCAAGGGCCAGTGCTTCGCTTTCACTGTCGGTGACGATGAACTCGATCTCGACCACCTGGCGCACCATGAGGGCGATGCGGGGGCTGAGGGCCTGGCCATCACGGAAATAGCTGCGCACCCGACTGCGCAGGGCCTTGGATTTGCCGACGTACAACAGCCGGTCTTCGCCGTCACGCATCAGGTAGCAGCCCGGCTCGGCCGGCAGGCTGCGCAGAAAGGTCTCCAGCCGCTGGGGGTCCTGGACCAGGGGCTGGCGCTGGCTGACGGGACCGATGGCCGGGAGGGACGGGCGATGCGAGTGTAGGAAGGCTGCCCTCTGCCGATGCGGCCCCTGCGTGCCCTCTATCCGGGCAGCTTCGACCCCGTCACCCTGGGGCATCTCGATCTGATCGAACGGGCCAGCGGTCTGTTCGACGAGGTGCTGGTGGCGGTATTGCGCAACCCCAACAAGCAACCCCTGTTCAGTCTTGACGAGCGCCTGCGGCAGCTGCGGCAGGCCACCGGCCACCTGGCGACGGTGGAGGTGACGAGCTTCGAAGGCCTCACCGTCCACTTCGCCCTGCAGCGCCAGGCGCGGGTGATCCTGCGGGGGCTGCGGGCCCTGAGCGATTTTGAATTCGAGCTGCAGCTGGCCCATACGAATTCGACCCTGTCGGAGCAGGTCGACACGCTGTTTCTGGCCACGGCGGTGCGGCACAGCTTCCTCAGCAGCAGCGTGGTCAAGGAAGTCGCCCGTTTCGGCGGAAATGTGGACCACATGGTGCCGCCGGTGGTGGCACGGGACCTCGACAGGTTCTTTAATCGGCAGGCGTGAAGTCCCCGAACCATGGACCAGGCCCGACTGGAGGTGCTTGACCAGCTCGATCAGCTCGAAGAGATCGTTCTCGAGGGCACTCGGGTTCCCTTCTCGGGCGGACGGCTGGTCAACGAAGCCGATGCCATCGAGATCCTCGATGCGGTGCGCCAGACCCTGCCGGGCGAGGTGGAGCGTGCGGTGGAGCTGCTGCGGCAGAAAGAGGCGTTTCTGATTCAGGCCCGCCAGCAGGCTGAAGAGATCGTCGGCCAGGCCCGCCGCGAACGGGAACAGCTGATCCATGGCGCGGGGGTGCGGCAGGAGGCGGAGCGCCAGGCGGCCGAACTCCGCGAGCAGGCTCGCCAGCAGGGGGACCAGCTGCTGTTGCAGGCGCGCAAGCAGGCGGCCCAGGCGGAGCAGGAGCACCAGACCCGGGTGGCCCAGATGGAGCAGCAGTTTGCTGGTCGTCGCCAGCAGCTGGAACAGGAAGCCGCCAGCCGCCGCCAGCAGCTGGAGCAGGAGGCGCAACAGCTCAAGCGGTCCCACGCCGAGGCCCATGAGCGTGATCGTCAGCAGGCGCTGCAGGAACTCGCCCAGATCCGCAATGAGGCGGCGCGGCTGCAGCAGGACAGCCAGGCGGAAGCCGAGCGTCTGCGGCAGGAGGCCCTGGCCTTCCGGCAATCCACCCAGCAGCAGGCCGAAACGCTGATGCTGCGCAGCCGCCAGGAGGCGGCGGCCGTTCAGCAGGGGGCCAACCGCTACGCCGAGCAGGTGTTCGGCGAACTGGACCAGCGGCTGCAGGAGATGACCAAGCAGGTGATCGTGGGCCGTCGCGAGCTGGTGCGTCTGCAGAGTGGCGATGTGGAAACCACCCCGACTGCCGGGATCAGCGACGCCAATGGCGCCGTGCCCATCAGCCGGGCTCGCCGGGCCGCCGGACGGCTCAGGTCGGCGGTTGGCAGGAGCTGAGGCGCTGGGAGGCGAGCAGCACCTGACGGAACACCGTCACGGGGCTGCTCGACCCGTTCGAGATCATGCTCACGTAGAGCGGACCATCGGCGGTGAGCAGACGCCCTGACAGGCTCTTGACGCCGCTGATGGTGCCGGTCTTGCCACTGAAACGTCCATCCAGACTGCTGCCGCGGAAGTAATTGGTGAGGGTGCCCCGCTGACCCGCCACCGCCATGCTGGCGAAGTAGTTATTGGCATATGGGTGCTGGGCCATGCGCAGCAGCAGGGCCGTGAACATGCGGCTGGTCGCCCGATCACCACGATCAAGGCCTGAGCCATCGGCGATCACCACCCCCTCGGTCGGCAATCCCTGGGCCCGCAACCATTCCAGCGCCCGCTGCTGATACACACCGGGCACCCAGCTGCCGGTGCCTTCCCGCAGCAGCACCTCGGCGGTGAAGTTATGGCTCTCGCCATTGGCAAGGCTGAGCAGGTGATGCATCGATTCGGAGGGCTCGCTGCGCAGCAGCACGCTGCCGTTCGGCTCCTGGGTGCCTGCGGGCACGGGTTCCAGCACCACGCGGCGGCCCTGGCGCGACAGCTCCTGCTGCAACAGCCGGCTGAGGCGCCCCGGCGGATCGGGCACCGACAGATCGACGGCATTGGCGGTGAGCGCCAGGCGGGTCACCGGAGCTCCGTAGTCGTACTCCCGGTCGGCCATGGGCCAGCCCTGGGGATACCAGCGCTGGGCCGGTTCCTCCTCCAGCTGGAGCCGCACAAGGCTGGTGGCCTCGCTGCTGGAGCCGCCGCTGCCGGCGGCAATCTTGGCCAGCCGGCGCAGCTGCGGGAAGCCCATGGTGGGATCGCCGCTGCCCTGCAGCCGCAGGGTGCCATCGGGGAGTTGCCAGAGTTCGGTGGTGAGGCGGTGGTCGGGGCCCAGGCGATCAAGGGCGATCGCTGAGCTGATCAGCTTCTGGTTCGAGGCCGGCCGCCGGGGCCGGTCGCCGTTGACCTCGGCAAGGGTGCGACCGTTGGCATCGGCGACGGTGATGCTCCAGACCGAGGCCTCGCGGGCGACGGCCGCCTCAAGGCGCTGCTGCAGCACCGGACAGGCGATGCCGCTCCGCAGCTGGGGCAGACCCATCGGCGCCGCAATCAGCGGCAGGGGCGGCGGGGCCGTCTGGGCCAGCACCGCTGGTCCCAGCAGGGGGGCGATGGCAAAGGCCGGCAGCAGGGCCAGGGAGGCAGGCAGACGGAACACGATCACTGACCTCCGAGACGGACGTTGCTGACGGTGCCATTGATGCGGTACAGGGCACCTTCAAGCTCCACAGGGGAGCCGATCTTGAGGGCCTGGTTGCCCAGCACCACACCGCCGGCACTGCGCTGACCCATGCCCTCGAGCTGCAGGCGGGCCTCGAAGCTCGTGAACCCACGGGTGTTGGGATCTGCCACCGAGGACACGGTGCCGTTGGGAAGCACGACGGTGATGCGCCGTTCGACCGGCTCGACGGCCTTGATGGTGACGCTGCCGTGGGGCTGGTTGCGGATCACCAGGCTGGTCTTGCCCTCGGTGCGCATGGCCTGGGCGAGGCCGCCGGGGTCCGCCGCCGGCACGCCACGCACATCCACCGTCACCAGCACCGGTCGCAGGGCGCCGGTGGCCCGGGCGACCGTGCCCGCCAGCTTCGGAGACCAGATCACGCCGACCGCCGCCAGCAGCACGGCGGCCGCGGCGCCGATGTCCACCGGGTTAAGACGCCTCAGCGATGCGGGCAGACCAGCCATGGGCCAATTTCAATCGCCCGGAGCTTAGGTCCGATCCCTTCCCCTGTCGCACGGGTCAACGACCGAGATCGTTCACCAGCCGTTCCAGTCCCCGCAAGCCCTGGCGGACGCCCTCCTGGGGGCCGAGCAGGGCACCGTCGACGTCTTCGGCCGTCGGCCGCTCCTCAAACGTGGTCAGGGGTCGATAGCCATCGGGGTCGAGGCGGTACAGCCGCCAGGGCCCCGGATGGCCATGGGCCAGGGCCGCACCGACCAGGGGTTGCAGGGCATAAGCGCTGCGCCAGACCGCCAGAAACCCGCGGCGACGGTCGCGGGCGACGCTGCCGATGCCCACACCGGCATCCTCGAGCCGGCCGTTGAGCAGCACCAGGGCACCGGCATGGGCGGCGGCGATGGCTTCGACCGCGTCATAGTCGGGCGGACCGGGGGCCACCAGCAGCAGCAGGTCGTCCGTGGCCCCGGCGGGCGGCCGCCGCTGCCAGTCGACCAGGCTGTGGCAGCGATCGGCCAGGGTCGGGGCATCCCGCTGGGCCAGGGCCGTGGCACCGGCATCGGCAAAGAGCAGGCGGCAGGAGCGGCCGCCCTCCGTGAGGGCCGTCTGCAGACGCAGGGCCACAGGGGCCAGGCGCAACCCCTCGAAGCGCAGCTCCACGGTCCAGCGGCCGGCGCCATCGGCGGCCAGGGCCGAAGCGAGGGCAGGCACCAGCTCCTGCTCGGCGCTGGCCAGGTCGGCGGGAAGGGTCATGGGGGGTCGGCCGCGGGCAGGGTGGGCAGCAGCGATTCCAGCAGCCCGGGCAGGGGGTCCAGGGCACCATCGTCGATCCAGGGGGCCAGGCTCAGCCGCAGGCCCGACCGGGCTTCGGCCGGGCTGCAGCCGATCGCCAGCAGCGCAGCACTGGGTCGGCTGCGGCCGCTGCT
>CAMASU010000122.1 GCA_945861105.1 Synechococcus sp. UW140 | reverse complement strand
TTTGTCTTGCTGTTGGATTCGTGTTCACGGTGGCGGCGCTGCCTGCCATCGCGGTTGATCCCGTCGCAGTCAGCGATGGCGCCGATCGCTTTGCCATCCAGCTCGGCCGCAGCACCCAGGGCATCAAAGGTCCGATCCGCATCCTTGAGCGCGGAGAAGACGGCACCCTGAGCACCGTCGAGACGATGGAGGCGGCTGATCCCCAGCGCGTGCAGATCCTCGACTCCGGCAAGCTTCTCGAGGTGCGGCCCAGTCAGCCCATTCCACCGGGAAGCACCTGGGTGGTTGACCTCACCGGTGTCTGTGGCTGCCGCCCCTACACCCCGGCACCACCGGTGCGCGGCCTCTGGAAATCTTCCACGGGATCGGTCCCTGTCAGCACCCAAGCCCCTGTCCGCATTGTCCAGGCCTGTGCCTGCGACCCCCTGGTGCCGATCAGTCCACTGGCATTCAGCGCTCCGGCGGCTGCTCCTGTGGCGGCGGCGGCTGCCGCCGGTGGTCTGGGCCTTGGTTGGATTCTTCTTGGGGCTGCAGCTGTCGTGGGAACTGTGGTCGGCATCACCACGACGAACAATGGTGGCGGTGGTGGCGGTGGCAACACGAACCGCAACTTCAACCTGACCACCACCTCACGCTGATCGTCAGCGTCTCAATCGACAGAAACCCCCAACCCGTGATCGGGTGGGGGGTTTGTTCTGTCGTGTTGAGATGATGTACCGATCCGCGTCAGGCGGAACCGACACCCACATAGGCCCCGTAGAAGAACAGGCCCACCACAAAGATCACGGCGATGCCGCCGGCGGTGGCCACAAGCCAGAGGGGCAGCACCCCTTCGGTCCAGCGGCTGCGCCAGGGCACCGCAGGACGGCCATCAGGAAGACGGTCGGGAATGCGGCCGTCGGGAAGGGCTGATTTCTTTCCGCTCATCGGTCTGATCTCAGTTGAAGAAGTAGCTGGAGAACAGCACGCCGGTCACGAACACAATCAGCAGACCGAGGTACAGGCTGGTGCGGTTCAGTTCAACCGGCAGGTTGTTGGGATTGGGATTGCGCTGCATGGTGAGGTTCAGCGACGGATGAATTGCATGGCCGCCAGGGCTCCCAGGAAAAACACCGTGGGAATGCCGAGGGCGTGAAGAGCTGCCCAGCGCACCGTGAAGATCGGATAGCTGCGGGGCGTTGTGGGAGAAGAGGAGGTCATGGTGGGGGATCAGTTCTGGAGACGCAGATCCAGGGACGACTTGCCGTCGTAGCGCTGGCTCACGACCGGAGCCTTCTGCTCGCCGGCCTGGAAGTAGGCATCGGGCCGTGGCGTGCCGAAGGCGTCGTAGGCGAGCCCTGTGCTCACGAACAGAAAGCCAGCCAGGAAGATCGCCGGCAGGGTCACGGCATGGATGACCCAATAGCGAATGCTTGTGATGATCTCGAAGAACGGGCGTTCCCCGGTGGAACCGGCGGCCATCTCACCTCCCTTTTCAGCCCAGCGATCCTAAGGGTTGGTCCGTGGTGGCCGCGCCAAAGGTTACAGAGCGTGTGTGGCCTCAGCCGACCCAGCGCAGCAGCGATCCCCGTTCCCCGAGGGCGAACCCCTTCCCGCCGCCCGGGAAGATCAGGCGGGTGAAGTTCGTGGGGCTGGCTGCCCCCTCCGGATCCCGTTGCCAGCTCTCGCCTCCGTCATGGCTGACGAGCAGGGTGCCGCTGCCGCCGCCGGTCCACAGGTCCCCGTCCGGCGCCCAGGCCATGTCGAGGTAGCCGAACCCATTGGTGATCGGGATGATCGGCTTGCTCCAGGCCTCCACATCGGCCCCATCGGGGTTGAAGCGCAGCTGGGCTCCGCGGGTCACCATCCACAGGCGGCCGTCCGGCTGGAAGCCCATCGACTGCAGCCGCTGGCTGCTCACCCGCTGGTGCACCTGCCAGACGGGCTCGCCGGGGGACCAGGTGGAGAAGAAGTTCCCAAGGCTCGACACGCTCACATAACGACCGTCTTCACTGCGGCGCAGGTCGCGCACGGAGCCCGCGGCGTCGCTCACCAGCGCCTGCCAGCTGCGGCCGGCATCGCGGGTGGAGTAGATGGCGCCCACATTGGTCGCCAGTTCGGCCCGTTGCGGTCCGGTGGCGGTGATCAGGTACGGGTCGCCCGGAAGCTTCGTGTCGAGCAGCAGGCGGGTCCAGCTCTGGCCGGCATCGTCGCTGTGCAGCAGCAGGCCCGGCTGGCCGGCCATCCAGCCCTCATCGCCTCGGAAGTCGATGCTGATCAGTCGAAAGTTTTCGTCGCTGGGCAGCTCCAGCTGTCGGGTTTCCCAGGTGGTGCCCCCGTCCCCGGTCTCCATCACCAGACGGTTGCTGCCCACCAGGAAGCCGTGGCGGTCATCGCTGAAGGCCACGTCCAGGGGGTTGCCCGCGGTGTCGAGGGTCTGGAGCTGCCAGGGGCTGGTGCTGGCCACGGGCAGGCCGGTGGTGACGCAGCCGGTGGTCAGCACCAGCGTCAGCAGCAGGCAGGCGATGGCTCGGAGGGCCGGCAGGGGACGGACGGACAGGGGCGCAGGCATCAGCGCAGGGAATAAAGGGACAGGAAAAAGGCGAACGCCAGGGCGAGACCGCCGAAGATGAGGACGTTCTTCTGACCGGGGGTGAGGTTGTTCACCCCGAGTCCGTACTTGAGATTCTCCTCGAATCCGCTGGCGCGGTTGCGGGGGCCGATGTCGCGGAAGGCCTCGACGGGGCTGCGGCACACGGGGCAGCGGAAGCGGCTGGCGTCGAGGGCCAGGAACGGGGTCCCGGCTTCGATGGCCAGCTTGCGGATGCCCTCGGCCGGGTCATAGACGAAGCCACAGCTGCGGCATTCCCAGCGGTGGTCCGAGGGATCATCCGCAGCGTCGCCGGCGGTGGGGAGCTGCCCCTGGTCGCTGTCCATCGGTTCCCTGGTCGGCGCTGGAACTCTATCCAGGCCTCCATTCCCCAGGTCGCCGGCTGTCGGTGCCAGACTGGACCACACGACCGCCGGTCCGACTCCGCAGATGTTCGTTCTGCCTGGCTACGACGCCTTCCTGGGCTTTCTGCTCATCGCCGCCGCCGTGCCCGTGCTGGCCCTGGTGACCAACGGCCTGCTGGCCCCCCGCTCCCGCCGCGGTGAGCGTCGCCTCACCTACGAGTCCGGCATGGAACCGGTGGGGGGGGCCTGGATTCAGTTCAACATCCGCTACTACATGTTCGCCCTGGTCTTCGTCATCTTCGATGTCGAGACCGTGTTCCTCTATCCCTGGGCCGTGGCCTTCCACCGCCTGGGGCTGCTGGCCTTCATCGAGGCGCTCGTGTTCATCGCGATCCTGGTGGTGGCCCTTGCCTACGCCTGGCGCAAGGGCGCCCTTGAGTGGAGCTGACCCCGATGACCCCCCCTTCCTCCTCCTCTTCCCTGGACGCCCTGCGGGATCTGCGGGCCGCCAGCTGCAACCCCGTCGGCCCCCCGGCCGTCACCAGTGACCTCTCCGAGAACGTCATCCTCACCAGCCTCGATGACCTGCACAACTGGGCCCGTCTGAGCAGCCTCTGGCCGCTGCTGTACGGCACCGCCTGCTGTTTCATCGAATTTGCGGCGCTGATCGGCTCCCGTTTCGACTTCGACCGCTTCGGCCTCGTGCCCCGCTCCAGTCCGCGGCAGGCCGACCTGATCATCACCGCCGGCACCATCACCATGAAGATGGCCCCCGCCCTGGTGCGGCTGTATGAACAGATGCCCGAGCCGAAATACGTGATCGCCATGGGGGCCTGCACGATCACCGGCGGCATGTTCTCCGCCGACTCGACCACGGCCGTCCGCGGGGTCGACAAGCTGATCCCCGTCGACCTCTATATCCCGGGCTGCCCCCCCCGGCCCGAGGCGATCTTTGATGCGGTCATCAAGTTGCGCAAGAAGGTCGGCGATGAGTCGATCTCCGAGCGTCGCCGCTGTGAACCCACCCACCGCTACTGCTCCGTTGAGCATCGGCTGACCTCCGTTGAGCCGATCATTGATGGCCGTTACCTGCGGGCCGAGACCCAGCAGCAGGCCCTGGCCGCTGCCGAAGCCATGGCCATCACCCTTCCCCGGCCCCAGCGTTCGTCCCTGCCCCTTCCCACCGATGGCTGACCCCAGCGCCACCCCCTCCCCCGACGCCGAGGCCGTCGCCGAGTCCGTCGCCATCGTCGCCGGCCCCATCGGCGACTGGCTGGCCTCCCAGGGGTTCGACACCCAGGCCCGCGGTGTGGACCACCGCGGTGTCGAACGTCTCGGTGTCACCGCCGAGGCGCTGCCGCTGGTGGCCACAGCCCTGCGCAGCGGCGGCTTCGATTACCTCCAGGTGCAAGGGGCCTGGGATGACGGCCCTGGCCGCGCGCTGGTCAGCTTCCACCATCTGGTCGCCCTCGAGGAATGGACCCGGGGGGATGGCGCCACGCCGCCCCGGGAGGTGCGCCTCGAAGTGAGCCTGGCGAGGGACGGCGATCTCACGGTGCCTTCGCTCTACCCCCTGTACCGCGGGGCTGACTGGCAGGAGCGGGAAAGCTTCGACATGTTCGGAATCACCTACACCGGACACCCCCATCCCAAGCGGCTGCTGATGCCCGAGGACTGGGTCGGCTGGCCCCTGCGCAAGGACTACGTGCAGCCCGATTTCTATGAACTCCAGGATGCCTATTGACGGCCACCGGGGCGCACCTCCCCACGGTTGCCGGAGGTCCTGAGAACACTGCGATAGAACCGCATCACGGCCAGGGCCAGGCTTCGGGAATCGTGGCGCAGGGTGGCACCACCATCCCCGCGACCCTGCATCGAGGCCAGCATCACCTGGTAGCCGCTGCTGCGCAGACCCTCCACGTCACACAGCACCGGTTCGGCCCCGCGGGCCCGATAGGCCTCCAGGGCGGGGCTCCCCGGCAGGGACTCCTGGGCGAGCACCGCGTCGAAGAGGCGGCTCTGGACCCCGTGGGTGGCCAGCTGCGCCTCGATCGCCCTCAGGTGGCCGGTCACATCCAGCCCATCGGTTTCGCCGGGCTGGGTCATCAGATTGCAGATGTAGAGCCTTGGGGCCGGCGAGCGGCGGATCGCCTCCACCAGATCAGGCACCAGCAGGTTGGGGAGCAGGGAGGTGTAGAGACTGCCGGGGCCGAGCACGATCAGGTCGGCATGGGCGATCGCCTCCAGGGCCCGGGGCAGGGCCTCGGGGCGCGGGGGCGTGCAGCCCAGGCGCACGATCGGACTCTCGGCCTGGCCGATGCTCGATTCCCCCTCGATCCGACGGCCGTCCTCGAGCTCGGCCCAGAGCCGCACGTCGGTGCTGGTGGCCGGTACCACCTGGCCCTGCACGGCCAGCACCTTGCTGCTGGCCGTGATGGCCGTCTCGAGGCTGCCGGTGATGGCGGTGAGCGCCGAGAGGAACAGGTTGCCGAAACTGTGACCCTCCAGGCCGCTGCCACCGGTGAACCGGTACTGGAACAACCGCGTCAGCAGTGGTTCCTCGCGGGCCAGGGCCGCCAGGCAGTTGCGGATGTCCCCTGGGGGCTGCACCCCCAGTTCCCGCCGCAGCACGCCGCTGCTGCCGCCATCGTCGGCCACCGTCACCACTGCGGTGAGGTTGCCGCTGTAGCGCTTCAGGCCGCTCAGCAGGGTCGACAGGCCGGTGCCGCCGCCGATGGCCACGATCGCCGGTCCGCGGTCGAGCCGCCGCTGGGCCAGCAGGGCATCCACCAAGGCGGTGTCCTTCTGGGGGGCCAGGGCCCGCTGGATCGATCCGAAACTGCGGCTCTGCCCGAGGACGATCAGACCGGCGCCCAGCAGCAGCACCAGCGGGCCAGTGAAGCCCCGGCCGATGCCGGCGAGGGACCGCAGCAGGGTCTCAATCGTGGTGATCGTCCAGTAGATGGGCTTCAGGTCGGCCCAGATGGCAGCCCCCAGCAGGGCCAGCACCAGCCCGAGGCCGGAGGTGATCACCCAGCGCTTGACCACCAGGCCTGGCTGCAGCCACTGCACCGCCCGGCGGGAGCGGGTCACCAGCTCGTCTCGGCGGGACTGGGGACCGGCACGCTGACGCATGGCGCGGCTGCAGGCAGCATCGTGGGGGCACTGTAAGGAGATGAGCGAGCCCTGTCCGCCGGTGGTCGAGATGCGCGACCTCACCCTGCGCCGTGGGGATCGCCTGATCCTCGATGGCCTTGACCTGACGCTGCAGCCCGGGGAGCGGTTGGCGATCGTTGGGCCTTCCGGGGCGGGCAAGACCTCGATCCTGCGCATGCTGGCTGGCCTGGAACTGGCCAGTGGCGGCGAGTTATGGCTGTTCGGCCGCCACCAG
>CAMASU010000121.1 GCA_945861105.1 Synechococcus sp. UW140 | reverse complement strand
ATGGTCGAATCTGCGATGCCGTACAGCTGCTGACAGCCGCGGCGCACCTGCTGCAGCTGCTCCGGCAGGGCTTCGTTCCAGAACGGCTCCCCGGGCTGCAGGTCGAGGTAGAGGGCGTTGAGCTCTTCGAAGAACTCATTGGGGATCACCTCGCGGATCTGGCGCGCGTTTTCGCGGGCGATCGCGATGCAGTTGCGGATGGCGTTGGGGTTGTCCTTCTGGGCCAGCAGAAACTGCACCACCTGGTCGGGTCGGCCTTCGGGATGCAGACCCTCGAACAGGCTGCGGTCGGCGCAGGCATCAATGAGCGACAACCACACTGAGGGGGCGTCGTTGGCCATGTCGAGGGCCACCGACTGGCTCACCTCCAGGAAGCGCGCCAGGTTCTCGGCCCGTTCCACGTACCGGAAGATCCAGTACAGCTGTTCGGCTACGCGGCTGAGCATGAGACCACCCAGGTGTCCTTGCTGCCGCCGCCCTGGGATGAGTTCACCACCAGGGAACCCCGCTTGAGGGCGACGCGGGTGAGGCCACCGGGGGTGACCCAGGTGCCCCGGCCCCGCAGGATGTAGGGGCGCAGGTCCACGTGGCAGGGGTACAGCTCACCATCGCTGAGGGAGGGCACCGTCGACAGTTCAAGGGTGGGCTGGGCGATGTAATTGCGGGGGTTGGCTTCGATCAGCCCGCGGAAGGTCTCGATCTGTGCGGCATCGGCCTGGGGGCCGATGAGCATGCCGTAGCCGCCGGCCTCTGACACCGCCTTCACCACCAGTTCCGGCAGGTGCTCGAGCACGTAGCGGCGATCGTCGTCGCGGGAGCAGAGGTAGGTGGCGACGTTGGGAATGATCGGTTCTTCGCCGAGGTAGTACCTGATCATCTCGGGCACGTAGGCATAGATGAGCTTGTCATCGGCCACGCCGGTGCCGGGGGCATTGGCGATGGCCACCTCTCCCTGGGCGAAGCAGCGCATCAGCCCCTTCACCCCCAGCATCGAATCGCTGCGGAAGCAGTCGGGATCAAGGAAATCGTCGTCGATGCGGCGATAGATCACATCGACCCGCTCTAGGCCCACGGTGCTGCGCATCCAGACCTTGCCGCCGTCACAGACCAGGTCCGACCCCTCAACCAGCTGGATGCCCATCAGCCGGGCCAGGTAGCTGTGCTCGAAGTAGGCGCTGTTGTAGACCCCGGGGGTGAGCAGCACCACCCGTGGCGACGAGGTCCAGGGGGCCATCTCCTGCAGGGTCTGCAGCAGCTGTGAGGCGTAGTCGTCGATCGGCGTGACCCGCTGGCTGTGGAACAGATCGCCGAAGAGCTGCTTCATCACCCGTCGGTTCTCCAGGAAGTACGCCACCCCCGATGGGCAGCGCAGGTTGTCTTCCAGCACCCGCCAGGTGCCCTCGCCGTCGCGGATCAGATCGAGCCCCGAGATATGGCACCAGCGGTTGAGGGGTGGCATCTGACCGAGCATCTGCGGCCGCCATCCCTGGCTGCTGAGCACCTCCTCGCGGGGGATCACGCCGTCCTGAAGGATCTTCTGGTCGCCGTAGACGTCGGCCAGAAAGCGGTCGATGGCCTCCAGGCGCTGCACCAGGCCGGCGTCGAGCCGCTGCCAGTCGTCGTGGTCGATCAGCCGGGGCAGCGGGTCAAAGGGCAGGATGCGCTCACTGGCCTCGGCTTCACCGTTGTAAAGCCGGAAGGTGGCCCCGAGGCGCTTGAGCAGCTGTTCGGCGGCCCGGTGGTTGTGGTTGAGGCGGTGCAGCCCCAGGGCCCCCAGCTGATCCATCAGCGCCCCCATGGCCCGGCGGGGGGTATGGCTGGGGCTCATGTATTCATCAAAGCCCGTACTGGGAGCGTAGGTCTCGAACATGGGCCAGGCACCACTGCGGGAATGGTCGTCAATCGGGGGGGCTCCCCAGTGTGACGACGGTTACCGAATGTGGGCCTTGGCTCACCTGTTGGGGACCCTGTAATATCGGCTACTCAAAGCGGACGATGCCGCAGGCAGGATCCCATTCATCGCATGAATGTCGCATCCATGGACGATGAGGTCGCCTCACGGGGGATCGCGGCTCGCCGCTCCTCGAGGCTGCGGGGCGACGAACCCCTGGTCTGTTACCAGCAGCTGCAGCAGGACCAGGGCCAGGGCGGTGGCCCGGTGCCGGCGCCACGGCTCACCCAGCTGTCGCTGATCGAAGAGATCACCTGGCTTTGATCTGCCGGAATTCGCGCAGGCAGTAGCGGCAGCCGCCCATGGTCTCGAGGTGCCGCTCGGGGGTGATCACGATCACGGCCACCGGATGTTCGCGGCAGCGGATCTGGATGGGTGACCGATAGCTGCGGTACCGGATGCCGCCGTAGTCGTAGCGGTCGCCGAATCGCGAGCGGGCCCGGGCCAGAAAGGTCGCTTCATCGATGCGGCTGCCCATGGTGTCAGAGCAGCTGGTACAGCTGGGCCATGGGCAGCACCGTCGCCGGCTCGCAGGTCAGCAGGGCATCGTCGGCGAACACCTCGTAGGTTTCGGGGTCAACCGAAATGCGTGGTCGGGCCGCATTGAGTCGCATCGCCTCCTTGCCGATGCCCCGGGTGTTGACCACCGGGACGCATGGCCGCCGCAGGCCCAGCCGGCGCGGCAGGTCGGCATCGAGGGCGGCCTGGGAGATGAAGGTGAGGCAGCTGGGGGCGAGGGCGGCGCCGTAGGCGGCGAACATCGGCCGGCCATGCACGGGGCCCGGAGTCGGGATCGAGGCGTTGGCATCGCCCATCTGGGCCCAGGCGATGCTGCCTCCCTTGATCACCAGCTGCGGCCGCACACCAAAGAAGCCCGGCTTCCACAACACCAGGTCTGCCAGCTTGCCCACTTCGATCGACCCCACCTGGCCGTCGATGCCGTGGGCGATCGCCGGGTTGATGGTGACCTTGGCGATGTAGCGCTTGAGGCGGGCATTGTCGTGGCGCCCGCCGCTGGCGGCGTCCTCCGCCAGGGGGCCGCGCTGCAGCTTCATCTTGTGGGCGGTCTGGAAGGTGCGGGTGATCACCTCACCCACCCGGCCCATGGCCTGGGAATCGCTGGCGATGATGCTGAAGGCCCCCAGATCGTGGAGGATGTCTTCGGCGGCGATGGTTTCGCGGCGGATCCGCGATTCGGCGAAGGCCACATCTTCGGGAATCGCCGCATCCAGGTGATGGCACACCATCAGCATGTCGAGGTGTTCCTCGAGAGTGTTGCGGGTGTAGGGCCGGGTGGGATTCGTTGACGAGGGCAGCACGTTGGCCTCGCCGCAGATGCGGATGATGTCGGGGGCATGGCCGCCGCCGGCCCCTTCGGTGTGGAACGTGTGGATCGTGCGGCCAGCGATGGCTTTGATCGTGTCTTCGACGAACCCCGCTTCGTTGAGGGTGTCGGTGTGAATGCAGACCTGCACATCGAACCGGTCGGCGACACCCAGGCAGCAGTCGATGGCGGCCGGTGTGGTGCCCCAGTCCTCGTGCAGCTTGAGGCCACAGGCGCCGGCCACGATCTGCTCTTCCAGGGCGGCGGCGGTGCTGGCATTGCCCTTGCCGAAGAAGCCGAGGTTCACCGGCAGCCCCTCGGCGGCCTGCAGCATGCGGGCCAGATGGAAGGCCCCGGGGGTGCAGGTGGTGGCGTTGGTGCCGGTGGCGGGCCCGGTGCCGCCCCCCAACAATGTGGTGGTGCCGGCCGCCAGGGCCGTCTCCACCTGCTGCGGGCAGATGAAATGAATGTGGGTGTCAATGGCACCGGCGGTGAGGATGTGGCCCTCGCCGGCGATCGCCTCGGTGCCGGGGCCGATGACCACCGTGACGTCGTCACTGATGTCGGGGTTGCCGGCCTTGCCGATGGCGCAGATGCGTCCGTCGCGCAGACCCACATCGGCCTTGACGATGCCCCACCAGTCGAGGATGAGGGCATTGGTGATCACGGTGTCGACAGCGCCGTCGGCCCGTGAAGTCTGGCCCTGGCCCATGCCGTCGCGGATCACCTTGCCGCCGCCGAACTTGACCTCATCGCCATAGCGGGTGAAGTCTTTCTCCACCTCCAGGATCAGGTCGGTGTCCGCCAGCCGCAGGCGGTCACCGGTGGTGGGGCCATAGGTTTCGGCGTAGGCGCGCCGGTCCATGGGGTAGGCCATCAGCGCTGCTCCGTTGCGGTGTCGTCCGAGGTGCCATCGGCGTCGAGGGCGCCGTTGACCAGGCCCTGGAAGCCCACCACCCGACGGCGACCGCCGAAGGGAACGAGGCGCACCTCCCGGTCATCGCCCGGCTCGAAGCGGATGGCGGTGCCGGCAGGGATGTCGAGGCGCAGGCCGCGGGCGGCGGCCCGGTCGAACAGCAGGGCGCCGTTGGCTTCGTGGAAATGGAAGTGCGAGCCCACCTGCACCGGTCGGTCACCGCTGTTGGCGACCCGCAGCACCGTCACCGGCAGGCCCGCGTTGAGCTCGATGGTGCCCGGTTCGGTCAGCAGTTCGCCGGGGATGGGGGGAGCCATGGGGAACTGGCATGCCGCCGGGGCGAACCGACGCTGGAAGCACCGACTCTGGCAAATCCCTGCCCCGCCGGGCTGTTCGGCCCGAACCGGTTCAGCGGATCGGCTGGTGCAGCGTCACGAGCTTGGTGCCGTCGGGGAACGTGGCTTCGATCTGCACCTCGTCGACCAGTTCCGGCACCCCCTCCATCACCTGATCGCGCTGCAGCCAGGTGCTGCCTTCTTCCATCAGTTCGGCCACCGTGCGGCCATCGCGGGCCCCCTCCAGCACCAGAAAGCTGAGCCAGGCGACCGTTTCGGGGTGGTTGAGCTTCAGACCCCGCTGCAGCCGCCGCTCCGCCAGCAGGGCGGCGGTGACGATCAGCAGCTTGTCCTTCTCCTGGGGCGAGAGGTGCATGGCCGGCGGGCATCCCGTCCCACTCAAGCAGTCCCGCCGCGGCCCGGTCCACACTGGGGCCTGTGCCCAGGGGCCCCGGTGCCGGTGCAGGTCCGACTGCTGCTGGATCTGCTGCCGGCCCTCGCCCTGGGGCTGGTGCTGCAGCGCCGCTGGCCCCGTCTCGCCGAGCGGCTGGCGCCGCCGCTCGTGCAGCGGGGTGTGCCCCTGGGGATCGCCGGTCTGCTGTTGCGGGCAGGGCTGCACCCGCGCGTTGCCGGCGCCGGCCTGCTGGCCTTCGGGGCCTGCGGAGGGCTGGTGCTGCTGTTGCACACCCAGCCGGCCCTGCGGCGGCTGGTGCCCGTGGGCAGCCTGCGGCTGGGGGCCGTGATGGGCAACACGGCCTACGTGGGCCTGCCGGTGGCCCTGGCGCTGCTCCCCCCCGAGGCCCTCGGTTACACCATCAGCTTTGACCTCGCCGGCACCGTGCTCTGCTGGACCGCTGGCCCGCTGGTCATCGGCGGCAGCCCCCTGCTGGGGCGCTGGGCGCTGCTGCGGGGCAACCCGGCCGTTCAGGGGGTGCTGCTGGCGCTGCTGCTGGGTCTGAGCCCCTGGGGGGCCATGGCCGGCACCGTGCTGTGGTGGCCGGCGCGGTTGGTGGTGCTGCTGGGGTTGGTGCTGCTCGGCGCCCGCCTGGGGGCCCTGCTGCGCAGCGGTGGGGGGTGCCGGGTGCCGCCGTTGCCCCTGGCCCTGGCGCTGCTGCTCAAGTTGCTGCTGCTGCCCTTGCTGCTGTGGCTGCTGGCCCAGCGCCTGCCCCTGGCACCGGTGGCCCTGCAGGCGGTGGTGCTGCAGGGGGCCACACCCCCGGCCCTGTCGGTGCTGCTGCAGGCCGAGGCCGCGGCCGAGGGGGCGGAGGCGGCCTCGGCCCTGGTGCTGCTGGGCACGCTGCTGTCGTTGCTGAGCCTGCCCCTGTGGGGCTCGCTGCTCACGGCCGGGGCTCTGGATGCCACTTGATGTTGCAGCCGATCGACGGTCGCTGGTCCCCGGCCACCGGCTGTCCGGCCTGGACGGCGGCCACGGCCGCCCGCAGGTCATGGCCATCGACGGGACGGTCGTTGCCGGGGCGGCTGTCGTCGAGCTGACCGCGGTAGGCCAGGCGGTGGTCGGCGTCGAACAGGTAGATGTCGGGGGTGCAGGCGGCGCCGAAGGCCCGGGCGACGGTCTGCTCGGCGTCGTGGAGATAGGGAAACGGCCAGCCGCAGGCCTCGGCCTGGGCCCGCAGGCCGTCCGGGCCATCCTGGGGATGGGTCTGCACGCTGTTGCTGCTGATGGCGATGATCGCGACCTGCCCCGTCAGGTCATTCGCCAGCCGCGTCAGCTCGGGTTCGATGTGCTTCACGAAGGGACAGTGGGCGCAGAGAAACAGCACCAGCACCGGCCGGTTCGCCAGGGCGTCGGC
>CAMASU010000120.1 GCA_945861105.1 Synechococcus sp. UW140 | reverse complement strand
CTTGCCGTATCAACACCCACACCTCCGTTAATGGAGTCATTTCCAGCCCCGCCACGCAGGAAATCATTGCCTGCACCTCCATTCAAAGTGTCAGCGCCAGACAGATCACTGCCCCAAGCCCAATCACCGCAAAGCCTGTCATCACCATTCCCGCCAAGGATCTGATCATTCCCTTCGTCGCCATACATCTCATCCCGCCCTTCACCCCCATCAATAAGATCATGGCCGTACGAGGCCCCAATCAGGTCATTGCCAAGGTCACCGTAGATCTTGTCAGCACCATCATCGGTCTGTGTTGCAGCTGCACCCCAGAGGGTGTCCTGGCCGTCGCCACCGCGAATCGTGTCCGCACCGGCATGGCCATTGATCAGATTGTCGGCGCTGTTACCCAGGATCTGATTGTGCTTGCCGTTCCCTTCGCCATTGATAGCCAGAGATCCAGTGAGATTGAGGTTTTCGATCCCATAGCCCTGCTGGCCACCATTTGAGCCAGGAAGAAGTGAATAGGTGACACTGGCCCGAACCGTGTCGCTCGTGCCGCCGAAAGCGTCATCCCATGTTTCACTGACGAAATCAGATGTCTGATCCACGATGTAAACGTCATTGCCATCCCCGCCATTCATCATGTCAACATCGAACCCGCCATCCAGATAGTCATCCCCCAAGCCACCATATATCGAATCATTGCCAAAGCCGCCAAAGATCTGGTTGGCCAGCTCAGATCCAGTAATCATGTCATTGCCATCTCCCATGATGACGTTTTCAAAATTAAGATAGAGCTCGCCACTAAAGTTGGTCAGTCCTGTTGAAAGATCAACTGTGTAGTCACCATCCCAGACTGTGTGATCAATGGTGTCGAGGCCAAGCCCACCATCCATGGTTTCTTCGCCAAGGCCTGACATCATCATGTCGTTGCCCGCATCGCCAAAGTAACGACCGCCGTCGCCATCGGAGAGAATGTTGTCACTTCCGTTTCCGCCGTAGATCAGGTCCACACCGGCATCGCCGCGAAGCCAGTCATTCCCGTCTCCTCCATAGAGTGAGTCGTTGCCGTTTCCGCCTTGGAGTAAGTCGTGGCCGTCTTCGCCATGCAGTAAATCATCGCCATCGCCTCCCAAAAGGGTGTCATCCCCAGTTCCACCCCAGAGTCCGTTATTGACGGCATTCCCACGGATGTCATCGTGACCGCTGCCGCCGACGGCATTTTCAATCAGTGAACGCGCATCACCTTGATACTGGAGGGCATTGAAGACATGACCGCGAGCATAATTGCCATCGCCCAAGTACGCCTGCTGGAAGTGGCCGCCACTCGTATCAAGATTGGACCAGCCGCCCGGCGCCAGATCAATGGACAGGTTGGTGGTGTAGTTGCCGAAGTCATATGTATCCACTCCATCTCCATCCCAGATGGTGCGGAAGATACGATTGCTGAACGGCACTCCCTGCCCAGCCCCATCCACAAACATCTCGCCGGTCAGCGTCGAGAACGTATAACGGGTGTTACCACTGTTGGCGCCGAACCAGGCCCCGTACATGTGCTGTATGGCAGCAATGTCATACATCATCAGAGACTGGGCATAGCCACCTGCCTCATTGGAATATCCCCCATTCAGGGGGTCATTCACATACGAGCGGTAGGTCATAATGGAAAATTCCATCGAATCCCGATCGGCATCCATCGAAACACCGCGGAGCCCAGGCTCATGACCGTGGTTCAGGCCGAGGGCATGCCCCAGCTCATGACCAAATGTGTGATAAGCGTAGTTCCCGATCACGGGGCTGTTGTAACTGACCCGGTTGAACCAGGCATCTCCCCCTTCTTCTGAGGGGTGTGGAATATATGCATATGCCGTGGGAGGATCATCGGACATGGCCAGACGGATGTCGGCTGAAGCATCACTGGCTCCCGATTGTTCATACGGTGTAACGAATGACACCATGTAGTAGCCACTATTGGCTGTCTGCAGCCAGGATCGCGCCACCGCCTGCTGCGTTGCGTTCAGAGCCGTGAAACTTGCAGCATGAATGGCTCGATTTGGATAGCCTGCGCCATAATCGGCGATGCTGTTGGTGAAGCTGTAGCTCAGGAAATTCGAGCCCCAGCGAGAAGGCAACAGGAGCGCATCAATGTTGTTATTGAATGTAGCCAGATTGGCAATGGTTTCGGGCATGACTTTGTCAGCAAAGAGTGATCATGGGGATCTCCCCCAGCACAATCATTTCCTCGCTGCAGTTCCCGTCCTGTGATCAATCACATCGGCCCGTGTGATCTTCGTCACGCATCCACCATCGGTGGACCCCACGGCCCATGGCCGCTGGTCAGCCCAGGGCCTGGCGCAGCTGCTGTCCGGCCTCCTGCAGGGCCCCGTCCAGGGCCGCCCCATCACGGCCGCCGGCCTGGGCCAGGTTGGGGCGGCCACCGCCACCACCACCGCAGGCCCTGGCCACACCGCCGATGAAGGCACCGGCCTTGGGGCCGGCGGCGATCACGGCAGGGCCGAAGGCCGCCGCCAGCACCACCTTGCCGGCATCCGCCGGATCGGGCAGGCCCCCCAGCACCACCGCGGCACCATCGCCGAGCCGTTCGGCCAACCCCTGGGCGGCACCCTGCAGACCCGCCCCCTCGACGCCATCGAGCCGGGCCACCAGCACCTGAAACGCCCCGAGGGCCTCGGCCCGGTTCACCAGGGCCTCCGCCCGGGCCAAGGCCAGCTCCTGACGGGCCGCAGCCAGGGCCTTCTGGCTCGCCCTGACCTCGTCCTGCAGGGCAGCGACCCGCTCAAGGATGTCGCCGGGCTGCACCTTGAACCGGTCCCCCAGGGCCCGCACCACCGCATCACGCTCCTGCAGGTAATCGAGCACCGCCGGACCCGCCACGGCCTCGATGCGACGGATGCCGGCGGCGACACCGCTCTCGCTCACCACCTTGAACACACCGATCTCGGCGGTGTTGGCCACATGGGTGCCGCCGCAGAGTTCCATTGACACGCCGGGCACATCCACCACCCGCACCACATCGCCGTACTTCTCGCCGAACATGGCCACGGCGCCGGCGGCACGGGCCTGGTCGATCGCCATCTCCTGCACCGCCAGGCTGTGGCCTTCGCTGATCCAGCCGTTGATCAGCCCCTCGATCTGCGCCAGCTCGGCCGCAGTCACGGCGCGGGGGCAGTGGAAGTCGAAGCGCAGGCGATCGAAATCCACCAGCGAGCCGGCCTGGCCGATGCCGGGATCCACCACCTGCTTGAGCGCCGCCTGCAACAGGTGGGTGGCGGTGTGGTTGGCCTGGGCACGGCGGCGGCAGGCCCCATCCACCCGGGCAGTGAGCAGATCCCCCACGGCCACGCTGCCGCGTTCGACCTGGCCGCTGTGCACGAACACCGAGCGGTTGCGACTCACCCCCGTGATGGCGACGATCACACCGGCATCCACGCTGGTCTGGTCACCACCACCAAGCAGCACGCCGCGGTCGCCCACCTGGCCGCCCCCCTCGCCGTAGAAGGGGGTGACGTCAAGCACCAGCTGCACTCGATTGCCCGCCACCGCCCGTTCCGCCGGCTCACCGTTCACCACCAGGGCCAGCACGCAGCTGGGGTGCTCGAGCGCCTCATAGCCCTTGAAGGTGGTGGCCGCCGCCGCCGAAGCCACCTGGTCGATGGCCTCCTGCAATGTGAGGTCAATGCTCACCGCCGCAGCCTTGGCCCGCTGCCGCTGTTCCTCCATCGCCGCTTCGAAACCGGCGATGTCGACCGAGAGGCCGTGCTCTTCGGCGATCTCTTCGGTGAGCTCGAGCGGGAAACCGTAGGTGTCGTAAAGCTCGAAGGCCTGGGCGCCGGCGATCTGCCGGGGCTTGCCGGCCAGCACCTCGGCGAGGAGCTTTTCGCCCCGCTCCAGGGTTTCCAGAAAGCGGGCCTCCTCCCGGGCCAGTTCAGCCAGGATCACCTCGCGGCGCTCCTCCAGGGCCGGGTAGGCCGGGGCCATCAGGGCAATGGCCGCCTCCCCCATCCGCCCCAGGAATGGCCGGTCGATGCCCAGCAGCCGACCATGGCGCACCACCCGCCGCAGCAGCCGCCGCAGGATGTAGCCGCGGCCAAGGTTGCTGGCGGTGACCCCGTCACCGATCAGCTGGGTGATGGCGCGGCTGTGGTCGCCGATCACCTTGAGGCTGGTCTGGCCCCTGGCCTCGAGGTTGTGATACTCGACTCCGGCCAGGTCGGCGGCGGTGGTGATCAGCGGCAGGATCAGATCTGTTTCGTAATTGTTGGGCACCCCCTGCAGGATCTGAGCCATGCGCTCCAGCCCCATGCCGGTGTCGATGCAGCGGCTCGCCAGGGGCGTCAGCACCCCCGCGGCATCGCGGTTGTGCTGCATGAAGACCAGGTTGTAGAACTCGATGAAGCGGCTGTCGTCCTCCAGATCGATGCCGTCATCACCGTCCTCGGGGCGAAAGTCGTAATAGATCTCGGAACAGGGCCCGCAGGGTCCGGTGGGGCCCGACGCCCAGAAGTTATCGGCCTCATCCATGCGGATGATCCGCTTCGGGTTCACCCCCACCCCGTCACGCCAGATCGCCTCGGCTTCGTCGTCCTCACGAAACACACTCACCACCAGGTGGCGGGGCGCCAGGCCGAACACCTCGGTGCTCAGCTCCCAGGCCCAGCGGATCGCCTGCTCCTTGAAGTAATCGCCGAACGAGAAGTTGCCGAGCATCTCGAAGAACGTGTGATGCCGCGCCGTGCGGCCCACGTTGTCGATGTCATTGGTGCGAATGCACTTCTGGCTGCTGGTGGCCCGGGCTGCCGGCCGTTCGGCCTGGCCCAGGAACACCGGCTTGAACGGCAACATGCCGGCGATGGTGAGCAGCACCGTGGGGTCGTCAGGCACCAGGGAGGCGCTGGCCAGGCGGCGATGGCCGCGGGCCTCGTAGAAGCTCAGAAAGGCCTCGCGGATCTCGGCACCGCTGCGGGGACGGGCGGGGGCTGCGGCCATGACGGAGCGGAACACAGGCCCATGATCCCGCAACGGCTGACGGGGCGCGGCGGGTGCAGGATGGCGGTGTGGTGGTCCCCTTCGCCGTGCGGCCGCAATGACCCTTCTGCATGCGGCATGGCTGACGGATGCGAGCGGCCCGCAGCTGCTGCTGTGGGCCGACACCTGGCGGGTGGCCAAGGGCTGCCGCCTCGACGACCTCACGGCCACCCCCGACCATCCGCTGGCCCTCTCGGCCGCTGATCTGACCGCCTGGCTGCAGGAGCGGGGCCGGCTGCCGGACGGCGTCGCCACGAAGCCGGTGCAGCTCACCCTGCCCAGCCGCAGCAGTGGCCTGCCGCTGATGGCCGGTGAACCGCTGCCCCGGCAGCTGCAGTGGTGGCCCTGGCGGCTGGAGGGCCTGGCCCTCGATCCGGCCGCGGCCGGCCCCTGGCTGGAGGGGCTGCCCCTGTCGGGAGACCACCCCGAGCTGGGGGATGACCTGCGCTGGTGGGCCCATCTGCAGCGCTGGGTGCTCAGCCTGGTGGCCCGCGGCCGCTGGCTGCCGCTGGTGACGGCACCCGAGGCCGACGGCGGCCGCCGGGCCCTGTGGCAGCCGCTGCTCAACCATGAGGACGACCGCCGCCGACTGGAGGACCTGGCGGGCCGGTTGCCCCAGGTGGTGACCGCCGCCGACACCAGCGACGGCCTGGCCTGCCGCCGGCCCGGCAGCGCCCGGCTGCGGGTGGCGGCCATCGTCACGGCCCTGCTCGACGGCCAGTTGCGCCAGCCACCGACCAGCGATGACCTGGAGGGACTGGATCCGCTGCTCACGGCGTGGCGCCAGGCCCTGGGGCCCGGCAGCGGCCGTTTGGCACTCCAGGAGGAAGACGGTGAACGGCTGGGCACCGCCACCGCCCACTGGCGGGAGACGGTGGCGGGGCGGGTGGCACCGGCCCGGGCGGTGCTTGAACTCGACACGCCCGCCGCCGGCGAGGACCTCTGGACCCTGCGCTTCGGCCTGCAGGCCGAGGCCGACCCCGAACTGCGGCTGCCGGCGACCACGGTCTGGGAGACCGGCGACGGGACGCTGCTGCTGGGGGAGAGCGCGATTCCGCAGCCCGGGGAACTGCTGCTGGAGGGGCTGGGCCGGGCCCTGGTGGTGTTCGAACCCCTGGCCCGGGGCCTGGAGGAAGCCACACCGGAATCAATGGCGCTGGCACCTGCCGAAGCCTTCGTGCTGGTGCGCACCGCCACCGCCCGCCTGCGCGATGTGGGGGTGGGGGTGGTGCTGCCGCCGAGCCTCAGCGGCGGCCTGGCCAGCCGCCTCGGTCTGGCGATCGAGGCCGACCTGCCCTCCAGCTCGCGGGG
>CAMASU010000119.1 GCA_945861105.1 Synechococcus sp. UW140 | reverse complement strand
ATGGAATGGTCGGCCTGCGGGCAACGGATGCTGAGCACGTACCAGCCTGCGGGCAGGGGGTCCGGGCTCAGCAGTTCATCATCAAGACAGATCCAGTCAGATCGACGCAACCGCAGCAGCAGGGGCCATTGACGCCAGCCGAACAGCCTCAACCGCCCCATCAAGCCGGGGTGTCCACAGATAGCCCCATCGACTGGCAGCGCAAGAGGGCAGAGCCGATCACCGCGTGCATGTCGTAGTACTTGTACTCGGCAAGGCGACCTCCAAGAATGTAGCGATCAAGGCTGGCGGCACGATCGGCGTAGGCCTTGTAGATGGCCATATTGGCATCGTTATTGATTGGGTAATAGGGGGTTTCAGTGCGTGACCACGCCATCGGAGTCTCCTTGGTGACCACCGAGCAGGCGGGATCATCAGCCTGTGGGCTGAAGTGCTTGTGCTCGATCATGCGAGTCCAGGGCACATCAGAGTCGCAGTAATTGATCACTGCGTTGCCCTGCACGTTTCGTTGCTGATGCCAGGTGTCTTCAAACTTGAGGGCGCGATACTCCAACTCTCCTTCGCTGAAGCCGAAAAGCTCATCGATCTTGCCGGTATAGACAATCTTCGCCGCCTGCGACTCCCAATGCCCGCGGGATTCGTGGAAATCAACACCCACTTGCACATCAATACCCTGCAGCAAACGATCGAAAACCTGGGTATACCCCTCAACAGGAATGCCCTGGTAACGGTCGTTGAAGTAATTACAGTCGTAGGTAAAACGAACCGGCAGTCGCCGAATGATTTCGGCCGGCAATTCACGGGGATGCTTCTGCCACTGCTTCTGGGTATAGCCCAGAATCAGGCGTTCATAGATGTCATGGCCAACCAGGGTCAGGGCCTGCTCTTCCAGGTTGGCAGGTGCCCGATCAAGCACCAGGCGCTGCTCTTCAATGCGGGCCTTGGCCTCTTCAGGGGTGCGGGTCTGCCACAGCTGGTAAAAGGTGTGCATGTTGAAGGGCAGACTCAGCAACTGCCCCCGCGACAACGCCAGTGGCGAGTTGATGAAATTATTGAATGTGGCGAAGCGATTAATAAAACCCCAGACAGCCTCGTTCGAGGTATGAAAAATATGCGGTCCGTAGCGATGAATATGAATGCGCTCTCGCTCTTCGGTATAACAGTTGCCGCCAATGTGTGGACGACGGTCAATCACTTTGACGCGGTGGCCATTGTCTGTGGCGATGCGAGCGAAGCAGCTTCCGAACAGGCCGGCGCCCACGACCAGAAAATCGTAGGGGTAGGTCGCGGCGGCAGTCATGAAGAGAATGCAATCGCGCTCTGTTCTAGGACGGCATCCCCAGGGTGTCGGTCGTGGGGCCGACCGGGGGGAGGACTGGACGCACGACTCCACTGCGTTCCAGGGGTAAGGGGCTCGGGGAGGTGGTGCCCAGGCAGCGTTGCAGGCTGCCATCGAAGGCCGACTGGGTCTGCTCGATCGCCGCGGCGGGGATGGCGTCCCAGGCCGCCTGGCTGTCCCAACCCACCAGCACCACCGCCTGCTCCCGCCGCGGATCCCAGAGCAGGTCACGACCGCGGTAGCCCTGCTGCCGTTCCAGCCACGGTTCCCAGACCTGCGCTTCGGCCTGCCGCCAGCAATCGTGCTGGGCGACCGACACCGGCAGCTGCAGCACCTCCACCACACCGGCCGCCGGATCCAGCGACCGCAGGGCCAGGGCCATCGGCACCGGGACCAGCAGAACCAGGAGCAGTCCCGCCCAGGTCAGCAGCCATCTCATGGCTGCTGCAGCAGTGCCACCGCATGGCAGGCGATGCCTTCTTCACGGCCGCAGGGGCCGAGGCGCTCGTTGGTGGTGGCCTTGACTCCCACCTGGTCGTCGGCCAGCCCCATGCGACGGGCAATCGCCGCGCGCATCGCCTCGATGTGGGGCCGCAGCCGCGGCCGCTCGGCGATCACCACCGCATCGACATTCACCACCTGCCAGCCCCGCTCCTGCACCAGGCCGACCACCTGCTCCAGCAGCACCAGGCTGTCGGCACCCCGCCAGCGGTCGTCATCGGGGGGAAACCAGCGGCCGATGTCCCCCAGCGACAGGGCGCCGAGCAGGGCGTCCATCAGGGCATGCACCAGCACATCGGCATCGCTGTGGCCATCGAGCCCCAGGCCTTCGGGATGCTCAAGCCGCTGGCCACCGAGGATCAACGGTCGGCCCGGCACCAACCGGTGGATGTCGTAGCCGTTGCCGATGCGCAGCGCCATGGAAGCTTCAGCGGTGGCGTCAGTCTGCCTGCAATGCCTGCCAGGCCGTCCACAGGTCGGGACGTCGCTCACGGGTGCGCTGGTGCTGCTGCTCAGCCCGCCAGCGGGCAATGGCCCCGTGGTCACCACTGCGCAGCACCTCCGGGACAGCCATGCCACGGAACAGGGCCGGCCGGGTGTAATGGGGGTGTTCGAGCAGCCCGGCGCTGTGGCTTTCCTGCACCAGCGAATCAGGGGTGCCGACGGTGCCGGGCAACAGCCGCACCACCCCGTTGATGATCGCCATCGCCGGCAGTTCGCCACCGGTGAGCACGAAGTCCCCCAGCGACACCTCCTCATCGGCAAGGCTGCGGATGCGCTCGTCGAACCCTTCGTAATGGCCGCAGAGCAGCACCAGCTGGCGGTGGCCCTCGGCCCAGCGCTGCAGGTCTGCCTGCTGCAGGGGCCGACCCTGGGGGGTCATCAGCAAGGTGCGCCGCGGGCTGAGCAGCGGAATCGCCTCCACCGCCGCAAACACCGGCTCGGGCTTGAGCACCATGCCGGCACCACCGCCGTAGGGCTCATCGTCCACCTTGCGGTAGCGGTCGGTGGCGAAGTCCCGCGGGTTATGGGTGTGCAGCTCGGCGATGCCCGCCGCAAAGGCCCGCCCGATCACCCCCAGCCCCGCCAACGGGGCGAAGGCCTCGGGCACCAGCGTCACCACATCGATCCGCAGGCCGCTCATGGGGCTGGCCGCGTCACCCGGCGCACCTCGGAACAGAAGCCAGCCGCCAGCAAGGCCTCCCCCTGTCGAGCCAGCAGGCTGCGCAAGCGCAGGTTGGGCTTGGCGAACCAGATGGTCTCGTGATGGTCCACGCCACCGGCCCCATGGCTCAGCCGCAGGCGCCCCTCGCCCTCCAGCAGCCACTGGCCCTGCACACCTCCATCAGCCTGCAGACCGCCATCGCGGGCAAACACCAGCCGCACCACCGTGCCGTCGGGGGCCCGGCTTTCGAGCACCCCCAGCAGCTCGCCGCCGGCCTCGGCGGCGGTCCAGGTCTGCCGCAGTTCACCCCGTTCACTCGCATGCCAGGCGCTGTCGTCGTCCCCCTGGGGCTGGCCCAGGTCAAACCGGGAGCGCAGGCTCAGCCATTCACCGGCGCAGAGCGCCAGCAGGGCGGCGGGATCTTGGGGGGGGAAGTGCTCCGTCACGCAGGCCTGACCTCTGCACCCATGGTCCTATGCGGCCCCCCAGGCCCCTAGGCAGAACCCCGGCCGAAGGTGTCGCACTGGCGCAGGTCGCCGCTGCGCAGCCCCCGGGCGAACCACTCCTGCCGCTGGGCAGAACTGCCGTGGGTGAAGCTGTCGGGCCGCACACGACCGCTGCTGCGGCGCTGCAGCGCATCATCCCCGATGCGGGAGGCCGCATTGAGGGCCTCCTCCACGTCACCCTCCTCGAGGGTGCGCCGCTGGCGATGGGTCTGGTGGGCCCAGACACCGGCCAGACAGTCGGCCTGCAGCTCGAGCCGCACCGACAGCTGGTTGGCCTGCCGCTGGGGCAAGCGCTGCATGGCCTGCCGCACCTGCCCCTCGATGCCCAGCACGTTCTGCACGTGGTGACCCACTTCATGGGCGATCACATACGCCTGGGCGAAATCCCCCGGCGCCCCCAGCTGATCCCGCAGCTGACGGTAGAAGGCCAGGTCGATGTACACCTTGCGGTCGGCCGGACAGTAGAAGGGCCCCATGGCCGCCTGGGCCCGGCCGCAGGCCGAGGCCACCACCCCATCGAACAGCACCAGCTTCGGTGGCACGTAGGTGCGGCCGAGGCGGCGGAACTGGTCGGTCCAGGTGTCCTCGGTGTCGGCCAGCACCACGGAGACAAAATCGGCCTGGCGATCGCCGGCCCCAGACCGGCCGCCGACCGGCCCTCCCCCCCGCGGCACCTCGGCGGCCTGCTGCAGCACCACCCCCGGATCTCCACCCAGCAGGCCCACCACCGCCGCCAGCAGCAGGGTGCCGAGGCCGATGCCACCGGCGGCGAGGGCCCCACCCCCACCGCCACGGCGGTCTTCCACGTTGGTGCTGCGTCGTCCGTCGGCCCAGCGCATGGCTACACCTCCGCCACGGCCCGTTCCACCAGCCGTCGGGCCACGGCCTGGACGCCGGTGTGGGCGTAGGTGTCGGTAAAGGCGTCGAGGAAGGCGGCGAACTGGTCGAAACGGCCCTGCCAGGGACCGAGGGTGGTTTCGACGGCCTGCACCGCCCGCTGGCCGCTGAGGCCCATCTGATTGACGAAGCCACCGGCCCAGCCCAGCCAGGTGTCGACCCCACGGCGCAGAAAGCCCAGGTGCTCGGCATCGCCGCGGCCGGGCATCAGTGAGGCCATGCGGCCATAGGCCGGCAATCGCCGCAGGTCAGCACCACCGGCAGCCCCCAGCAGCCCGTCCAACCGTTCCAGGGCCTGGTCCCCCAGGGGCAGCAGACCGTCAAAGCAGACCAGGGCGGCCATGCGCAGGCGCGCATCGCCGGCGTAGTCGGCCAGGGCGGCGCCGAAGTCAGCGAAGCTGTCGCCGGGCAGGCCGTTCACCTGGGTGAAGGCCAGCAGTTCGGCGGCCACCTTCAGACTCAGATCCACCGCCTGCAGGGTGTCCCCCGGGGGCGTGACCCGGTTGAGCATCTTGAGCAGAGGCAGGCCGCCGGTGACGTTGGCCAGCACCCGCAGGCCCCCGGTGGCGTGCTGGGAGCGATTGACGGCGTCGTACAGGCTCAGGGCACGGGTGTAGCCCTCATGGCGAGCGCGGCTGAGGGTGTCGGCCCGCTGGCGCACCTGGGCCACGAAGGCCGGATCGCTGCTGCCGCTCACCTCCCGGATCAGGGCGTCGGCGCTGGTGATGTTGGTCCAGCCGCCGGGCAGCACCGTGGCCAGGCCCTGCAGGGCCAGCACGGTGAGATCGCGGCGGGGCAGCCGCTCCAGGCGTTCAAGAACAGTGGTGCTCATGCGGCGGGCTCCAGCAGTTTCGGGGCCTTCAGGGCCGCCAGGCCCTTGAGGTCAAAGTCCGCCAGCACCTGCCGGCGCTCGGATTGGGGCAGGGCGTCGTTCTGCTCGATCACCTTCACCTGAAAACGGTCAGCCACCAGCAGGGCCGAGGCGTGCTCCCCCTGCTCCACCAGCGGCCAGCCCTGGAGGCGCTCCGTCGCGGTGCTGAACTTCTCGCGGGCTTCGGGAGCCGTGGCGGTGTCCGAGATCGCCAGCAGGGCCAGCAGCCGGTCGTCCTGCTTCAGACGGGCTTCGCTGAAGCCCCGTTTCTCCTGGCTGAACACCAGCTGCCGGTCAGCCCCTGGCGCCGGGAACAGACGGTTGAACGCCGAACCATTGACCACCGCGGCGGTGGGCAGCTCGGCGACGGTGCCACCCGGCAGCCAGCTGCTGAAGGGCAGAAGCACCACAGCACCGACCAACAGCAACAACGCCAGGGCCCCACCTAGGAGCCATCGCAACGGCTTGGGCATGCCTCCTCCAGGCACTCTGCCGAAGTGGTAGCCACAGCAGCGGCGTCAGGCCGCAACACCCACCAGACGACTGGACAGGTCCCAGACCCGCTCAGCGGTGACCTCATCGCTCGCCTTCTCCGACAGTTCCTGGTTGAACTGCCGTCCGTCCTGACGCTGGCGGTTGCCCCAGCTCCAGTGGGCCCCGGACACGGCGAACTCCTTGTCAGCAACAACCTGCGCCACCCGCTCACCGGCCAGCTCCTGGCTCACATAGCCGCCGGTGATCGTCTTCTGGAACCAGGGGAACACCTTCTGGAACACCGGCAGGCTGTGGCGGAACAGGGGCGTGTCGGCGACACAGCCGGGGTACAGGGAGCTGAAGGTGATGCCGGTGTCGGCATGGAAACGCCGGTGCAGCTCCCGGCTGGTGATCATGTTGCAAAGTTTGCTGTCCTTGTAGGCCTTGCCCGGCTTGAAGGGCTTGCCATCGGCCATTGCCACCGGTGCCTGGAAGCCGGCGGCAAAGCCGGCGAGGTCCCCCAGGTCGGCGGGCGCAGGAATCGGAATCTTGCCGCCCAGCTCCCGGGAGTTGGCGGTGACCGTGCCCAGGGTGATGACCCGCTTGTCGGCCAGGGGGGAGGCCACCA
>CAMASU010000118.1 GCA_945861105.1 Synechococcus sp. UW140 | reverse complement strand
CCCTGTTCGAGAGTGACGGCGACGACCGCCGCGCCCACGCCCTGGCGGTGGCGCCCAAGAGGGATGACACCCACAGCCGCCACGAGGGGGCGCCCCTGGAGGCCTGGAGCTGGTACCCCGCCAGTGACGGTCAGCATCAGACAGGCCAGTACAGCGCCCGTTACCCCCTCAGCTGGTTCCGCTACAGCACCGTCTTCCGCGCCGAGGTGGTGTGTGAGAGCTTCAGTCCCATCCTTCCGGGGGACTACCGCGACACGAGCCTGCCCCTGGCGGTCTTCCGCTGGAGCCTGCACAACCCCACCCGCCGGCCCCTGACCCTGTCGCTGCTGCTCAGCTGGCGCAACACCGTCGGCTGGTTCACCAACACCGTCGCCACCCCCGCGGTGCACTTCCGGGATGACGGCAGTCCCGAACACGATTACTTCCCGGCCATCGGCCGCACCGAGGGCCAGCGCAACCGCCGCCTCGACAGCGCGGATGTTCGGGGTCTGCTGCTGGAGGGGGAACGGTCGCAGCCCCTGGCCGAAGGCCAGGGCCAGTGGTGCCTGGCGGTGCCGGCCGACCTGGCGGGAGTCGAGCTGATGCGCTGCGCCCGCTGGAACCCCGCCGGCAGCGGCGCTGAGCTGTGGGAGCCCTTTGCCCGCGAGGGGGCAATTCCGGACACCAGCGACGATCGCTGCAGCGGCAGTGATGACCCCGCCAGTGCCGCCCTTGCCCTGCGGTTCACCCTGGCGCCGGGGGAAACCCGGGAGCTGCCCGTGGTGATCAGCTGGGACCTGCCGGTGACCGCTTTCGCCAGCGGCAGCCAGGCCCTGCGGCGTTACACCGACTTCTTCGGGGCCGACGGCAGCGCCGCCGCCGCCATGGCCGCCGAGGGGCTGCGCCGCTGGCCCGAATGGCGGGCGGCCATCGACCGCTGGCAGGCGCCGGTGCTGGAGCGCAACGACCTGCCGGAACCCCTGCGCATGGCCCTGCTCAACGAGCTCTACGACCTGGCCAGCGGTGGCACCCTCTGGACCGCCGCAGGGCCCCGGGATCCGGTCGGCCGTTTCGGGGTGCTCGAGTGCCTCGACTACGCCTGGTACGAAAGCCTGGATGTGAGGCTCTACGGCTCCTTTGCCCTGCTGCAGCTGTGGCCGGCCCTGGACCGGGCGGTGCTGCGCAGTTTTGCCCGTGCCATTCCCCACGATGATCCGACGCCCCGGCCCATCGGCTGGTACTTCACCCAGGGCCGTGGCCGGGTGGAGGCCCCCCGCAAGGTGGCCGGCGCCACCCCCCACGACCTCGGGGCCCCCAACGAGCGGCCCTTCGATGCCACCAACTACACCGCCTATCAGGACTGCAATCTCTGGAAGGACCTGGCCAGCGACTTCGTGCTGCAGGTGTGGCGCACCTACCGCCTGGCCCCCGACGGCCGCGATCTCAGCTTTCTGGCCGACTGCTGGCCGGCGGCGGTGCAGGCCCTGCGCCAGCTCAAGACCTTCGACATCGACGGCGACGGGCTCCCCGACAACGGCGGCGCCCCCGACCAGACCTTCGACGACTGGCCCCTGCAGGGGGTGAGCGCCTACTGCGGTGCCCTGTGGATCGCCGCCCTGGAGGCGGCCCTCGCCATGGGTCAGACCCTGGCCCTGGAACTCGGCCTCGACACCAGCCGTGAGCAGCGGGATTTCGGGGCCTGGCTGGAGCAGTCGCGGGCGAACTTCGATCGGTTGCTCTGGAACGGTGAGTACTACCGCATCGATGCCGGCAGTGGCACGCCGGTGGTGATGGCCGACCAGCTCTGCGGCGACTTCTATGCCCGCCTGCTGGCACTGCCGCCGGTGGTGGCCGATGACCGGGCCCGCAGCGCCCTGCGGGCCGTGAGGGAAGCCTGCTTCGAAGGCTTCGCCGGCGGCAGCCTCGGGGTGGCCAACGGCCTGCGCCGTGATGGCACCCCCCTTGACCCCAACGGCACCCATCCGCTGGAGGTGTGGACCGGCATCAGCTTCGGCCTGGCGGCCTACTACCGGCTGATGGGCGAGGGCGGCACGGCCGAGGCCATCGCCGGCGCCGTGGTGCGGCAGGTGTACGAGGGGGGGCTTCAGTTCCGCACGCCGGAGGCGATCACCGGCCAGCACACCTTCCGCGCCTGCCACTACCTGCGGGCCATGGCCCTCTGGGCCCTCTGGGCCACCCACACCGGCTGGCAGGTGATCCCGGGCGCCGAGCGGAGGCCGGCATGAGCTCCTGGCGCCGGCTGCTTTCGACCCTGGCCCTCGGCACGCTGCTGCTGCTGGCGGTGCTGCTGCCGACCGACGAGGCCCGGGCTCAGCTGCAGCGCCATCCCGCCGGGGAGGGCGAACCCTCTGTGCTGCGCAGTCTTGAAAGCCTGCGGGACCTGGATTACCAGGCCTGGCAGCTGGTGGCCTGGCGTGAGGGCCCCCCGGGGGGGCCCCTTGCGCCTGCGGGTCGTGGGGTTCCCGGGCAAGGTGCGCCTCGACCATCCCACGGCCCTGCGGGTGCGCAGCGGCGAACATCGCTGGGAGCTGGCCGATGTGACCCTGGTCAATCCGCGGCTGGCGACCGACGGCCGTGCGGCCGCCGCCGAATTCGACCTGGCACCCCTGCTGGCCGACCTGTCCCGCAACCGGCCCCTGCGGCTGCAGCTGCCAGGGGTGTTCACAGAATTGCCGGTGCCACCGTTCGTCGTGCAGGAATGGCGTGAACTCCCCGACAGTCCCCTCTGAAGCCCTGCCGTCGGATGGGGCCTGGATGGACCGGGCCCTGCGTCTGGCGGCCCTGGCCGACGGTGGCACCAGCCCCAACCCGCTGGTGGGGGCTGTGGTGCTCGATGCCAGGGGGCAGCTCGTGGCCGAGGGCTTCCACCGGCGGGCGGGGGAGCCCCACGCCGAAGCCCTGGCCCTGGCCCGGGCCGGTGACCGCGCCCGGGGCGGCACTTTGTTCGTGACTCTCGAGCCCTGCTGCCACCACGGCCGCACTCCCCCCTGCACCGATGCGGTGCTGGCGGCGGCGCCGGCGCGGGTGGTGGTGGCGATGGCCGATCCCGACCCCAGGGTCGCCGGCCGGGGTCTGGAGCGCCTGCGGGCGGCAGGGCTGACGGTGGTGGAGGGGGTGCGGCGGCCCGAGGCCCTGCGCCTCAACAGCGCCTTTGTCCATCGGGTGCAGCAGGGGCGTCCGGAGGGTTGGCTCAAGTGGGCCGCCAGCGCCGACGGCCGCACGGCCCTGCCCAATGGCGCCAGCCAGTGGATCAGCGGTGCCCCCGCGCGCGACTGGGTGCATGGCCTGCGGAGCCGCTGCGATGCCGTGATCATCGGCGGCGGCACCCTGCGGGCCGACGATCCGCTGCTCACCAGCCGCGGCCGCCGCGACCCCGAGCCATTGCGGGTGGTGCTGAGCCGCCATCTCGACCTGCCCCGGCAGGCGCAGCTGTGGGACCTCTCGGTGGCCCCGACCCTGGTGGCCCACGGACGGGAGGCCGACGGCGATGGCCTGGCCTGGCTGGAGGCCCTGGGCATTGAACGGTTGCCGCTGCCGGTGGCCAGCCCCCTGGCGCTGCTGCAGGCCCTTGCGGCCCGGGGCTGCAACCGGGTGCTGTGGGAATGCGGACCGGCCCTGGCGGCAGCGGCCCTGCGCCAGGGCTGCGTGCAACAGCTGGCCGTGGTGCAGGCCCCCCTGCTGCTGGGGGGGGCGGCGGCCCGCACGGCCCTGGGCGACCTGGGCCTGGAGGATCTGGCGGCGGCGCCGCGGCTCCAGGACCTAGGCCTCACGAGCCTGGGCCACGATCGGCTGTGGCGCCTGGCCCTGCCCAGCCCGCCGCCGCGACGACCCGAGCCGGAACTGATGGAGGGTGACGAGCAGGCCGCCGCCTATGCCGCCGCTGATTTCTCCGTCGAGGATGGTGCCCTGGTCGACCGCTTTGCGGTCCTGGCCGGCGAGGCCTGGGGGGATGGCCAGGGTCGGGCGGTGCTGGATCTGGGCTGCGGGCCCGGCAACATCTGCGAGCGGCTGGCGCGGCGCTGGCCGGCGGCACGGGTGCTGGGCCTCGACGGGGCCGCCGCGATGCTGGCCATCGCCGAGGAGCGCCGTTGCCGGGCCGATCCGCCCCTGGTGGGCCTGGCCTACCGCCAGGTCACCTTTCCCCTTGACCCGATGGCCACCGCGTCCCTGAAGGCCGAGGGCCCCTGGGATGGGGTGGTCAGCAACAGCGTGCTGCACCATCTGCACGAGCCGGCGGTGTTCTGGCAGACCCTGCGCGACCTGGCGCCGCCGGGGGCGCTGCTGCTGCTGCGGGATCTGCGCCGGCCCGCTGACGAGGACCAGCGCCGGGCCCTCGTGCAGCGCCATGCCGCCTCCGCCCCGGCTGTGCTGCGCCACGATTTCGCCGCTTCGCTGGCGGCGGCCTTCACCCCGGCGGAGGTGGAGGCCCAGCTGCTGCGGGCAGGCCTTACGGGTCTGCAGGTGCGGCCGCTGGGGGATCGGCATCTGGAGGTCTGGGGTCCTCTGCCCTGATGGGCACCGCCTCCCAGCCGCGGGGATCCCACGGTTGCAGCAGGGGTTCGAGGGCCCGCAGGGCCGCCCCATCGGCCGGGCTGAGCCAGGGGTCCTCAAGGCCGTCGGGGATGATCACCGGCTGGCGGTCGTGGAGGGGCGCCATCAGCCCGTTGGCGGCACTGGTGAGCACCACCGTGGTCTCGAGTTCGCTGCCGTCGGCCCCCAGCCACCGCTCCCAGAGGCCGGCCAGCCAGAAGGGGGCCCCATCGCGGCGGCGGATCAGCCAGGGGCGCCGCCGGCCGTCGGCCTGGCCGTGGGCACTCCATTCGTAGAAGCCATCGGCAGGCAGCAGGGCGCGGCGGTGGCGCCAGGGGCCCCGGAACGAGGCCCGCTCGGCGACGGTTTCGGAGCGGGCATTGATGGGCCGCCGCCAGCCGCTGGGATCCCGGCGCCAGGCGGGCAGCAGTCCCCAGAGCATCAGGGTCGTGGCCCGCTGGCCATGCTCCAGGCGGTGCACCAGCACCGGCTCGCCAGGAAACACCTGCGGACGTGGCCGGTGGTGGCGCGCCAGATCGGGGGGCAACCGCCGTCCGAGCCGCGGCAGCAGCCGGTCCAGGTCGCTGGTGAGGCTGAAGCGGCCACACATCAGCCCGACCCCCGGCCCGTGTCGGCGGTGAAGCGGCTGATCAGCACGCCCATCACCACCGCCAGGTAAAGGGGCCCCACCACGGCCAGACCGACGCTCAGCATCCGCGCCGTCGGTGTCAGCGGTGTGATGTCGCCGAACCCGACGGTGGTGAGGCAGACAAAGGCGAAATAGCCGATGCGGCCCCTATCGAGGGCCCAGCCGCTGCTGTCCAGGGGCAGGGGCCGCTGCAGCGCCTGGCCGTTGGCCAGCAGGGCAAAACTGCCCGGCCGTTGCCACTCGAGCAGGTTCATCAGCAGGGCGCCGGTGAGGCCCAGCAGCCGCACCAGCCTCAGGCTGGCGCTGGCCACGAACAGGGTCCAGAGGCCCAGCAGGGGCAGGGAGCCATGGCGGGCGGCGAACGGTGTCAGCAGCCAGCTGGCCTGGCCCAGCAGGGTCAGCCCACCGAGCAGGGGAAACAGGCGGTCGCGCCAGCTCCAGGGGTCGGTGTGCAGCGGCCGCGCCAGCCCCAGCAGCAGCAGCAGGCCCAGCAGCAGGTAGCCCGCCAGCACCGCTGGCAGCCAGCGCTGGGGTGCGGCGAAGCCGATGAACAGCAGCAGACAGAGGGCGTGGAGGCTGTCGTAGAAGCGATGGCGGGTCATCAACACCCCGGCGGCCTCCGGGCGACTGGAACGCTGCCCCTAGCTTGGGACGACCGTGACCCGCTGCCATGGCCCTCCGCCAGGACGACTCTCCGCCGAACCCCCGCCTCCGCATCATCAATCTGGTGCTGATCGGTGTCGGGGTGCTGTTTCTGCTGAGCAGCTTCCTGCCTTCACCGCAGCTGCAGGTGCCGCGGGTGCCCTATTCGCTGTTCATCAACCAGGTCGATGAGGGGGCGGTCAAGCGGGCGTACATCACCCAGGAGCAGATCCGCTACGAACTCAAGGACCCGGGGGAGGACCAGCCTGCGGTGCTGGCGACCACCCCGATTTTCGACATGGAGCTGCCCCAGCGGCTTGAGCAGCACGGTGTCGAGTTCGCCGCCGCGCCGCCGAAGCGGCCCGGCATCCTCAGCACGGTGCTGAGCTGGGTGGTGCCGCCGCTCATCTTCATCCTGGTGCTGCAGTTCTTCGCCCGTCGGGCGATGGGTGGTGCCGGCGGCGCCCAGGGGGCGCTGAGTTTCACCAAGAGCAAGGCCAAGGTCTACGTGCCCGATGAACAATCGCGGGTGACCTTTGCCGATGTCGCCGGGGTCGATGAGGCCAAGGCCGAGCTCACCGAGATCGTCGATTTTC
>CAMASU010000117.1 GCA_945861105.1 Synechococcus sp. UW140 | reverse complement strand
AGCCCGGCGGCCGGCGGCCTGCAGGAGGCCGGCCAGCGCTTCCGGCCCGTCGCTTCGCCTGCGGGCATGGTGGTGAGCCAGGAGGCCCGCGCCAGTGCCGCCGGCGCCGCCGTGCTGCGCCAGGGCGGCAGTGCCGTCGATGCGGCCGTCGCCACGGCCTTCTGCCTGGCGGTCACCCTGCCCCAGGCCGGCAATCTGGGGGGCGGTGGCTTTCTGATGGTCTGGGATCCCCAGCGCCGCCGAGCCCATGCCCTCGATTTCCGCGAGACGGCGCCGCGGCGGGTGCGGCCCGAGCTGTACCTGGGGGCCGATGGTCAGGTGGATCCACGCCGGACCACTGAGGGGCTGCTCAGCGTCGCCGTGCCCGGTTCCGTGGCGGGGCTGCTCGAGGCCCAGCAGCGCTTCGGTCGCCTGTCACGGGCCCAGGTGCTGGCCCCTGCCATCGCCATGGCCCGTGATGGCATCGTCGTCGACAGCTGGCTTGCGGGTTCCCTGGCCCAGGCGGCCCCACGGCTGCGGCGCGACCCGGCCGCGGCCGCGCTCTACCTGCACCCCCATGGTCGCCCTTACCAGGTGGGCGAACGATTGCGCCAGCCCGAACTGGCCGCCACCCTCGCCCGCCTGGCCCACCAGGGACCCGACGGCTTCTACCGCGGCCCCTTCGCCACCGCCCTGGCGGCCCTCATGGCCCGTGGCGGCGGCCTGATCGACCAGGCCGACCTGGCGGCCTACAGGCCCCGCTGGCGGGAGCCGGTGGGCACCACCTTCGCCGGCCTGACGGTGCTGTCGATGCCGCCCCCCAGCAGTGGTGGCGTCACCCTGGTGCTGCTGCTGCATCTGCTCGAACCCCTTGATCTGGCGGGCATGGGCCTCAACAGCGCCGCCGCCATCCACTGGCTGGTGGAGGCCATGAACCTGGCCTACCGCGACCGCAACGCCCTGCTCGGGGACCCTGACGCCGGCCCCCTGCCCATGGAGGCCCTCACCGACCGGGCCTACGCCGATCGGCTGCGGGCCGGCATCGACCCCCAGCGGCACACGCCGGCCGACCGGCTGGGCCCACCGCCCCTGGCCGCGGGCGGTGGCGGCGAAAACACCACCCACCTGTCGGTGGCCGACCGCGACGGGGGGCTGGCGGCCCTCACCACCACCCTCAACCTGGCCTACGGCAGCGGCATTGCCGTGCCCGGCACCGGCGTGCTGCTCAACAACGAGATCGACGACTTCACGATCGTGGCCGGTGCCCCCAATGCCTTCGGGCTGCGCCAGGGCGATCGCAACGTCATCGCTCCCGGCCGGCGGCCCCTGAGTTCGATGACCCCCACCCTGGTGCTGGCGCCCGATGGCCGCGGCTGGATCGCCACCGGCAGCCCCGGCGGCAGCCGCATCATCACCACGGTGCTGCAGGTGGTGCTCAACCGCCTGCGCCATGGCCTCAACCTGGCCGCCGCCGTCGCGGCGCCGCGGCTCCACAGCCAGCAGTGGCCCGATGCCGTGCGCCTGGAGGATGGCTTCAGCCCCGACACCCGTCGGTTGCTGCTCGAGCGGGGCCATCGCCTCGACGACGGGGCCGCGATGGGGTCGGCCAACAGTGTCGAGCTGCTGCCCGATGGGGGGAGCCTCGGGGCGGTGGACCCCCGGCGGCCCGAGGGGGCGGCGGTGCCCGAACGGCCTTAGCTGCCGAGATAACTGGCCCGCAGGCCGCTGTCACGTCGCAGGTCGGCGGCACTGCCCCGCAGCACCACCCGGCCGGCCTCCAGCACCAGACCCCGGTCGGCGATGGCCAGGGCCGCCTCGGCGTTCTGCTCCACCAGCAGCAGGGTGAGGCCGCTGCGGTGCAGGTCGGCGAGGGTGCCCATCACTTCCTCCACCAGCCGTGGCGCCAGGCCCAGGCTGGGTTCGTCGAGCAGCAGCAGGGTCGGGCGGGCCATCAGCGACCGGGCGATGGCCAGCATCTGCTGCTCCCCGCCCGAGAGGTTGCCGGCCAGCTGCCGGCGCCGCTCCGCCAGCCGCGGAAACAGGGTGTAGCAGCGGTCGAGGTCTTCGCTCACCCCAGCCCGGTCATGCCGCAGCCAGGCGCCCAGCTCCAGGTTCACCGCCACGGTCTGGCGGCTCAGCACCCGTCGGCCTTCGGGACAGTGGCTGATGCCCAGCTTCACCGTCTGCTCGGTGCGCAGGGGCAGCAGCGGTCGCCCGCCCCAGAACAGTCCGCCGGCGCTGGCCGGCACCAGCCGTGAGATGGCGCGCAGGGTGGTGCTCTTGCCGGCACCGTTGGCCCCCAGCAGGGCCACCAGTTCCCCGGCCTGCACCTCCAGGTCGAGGCCGTCGAGGGCCAGCACGCTGCCGTAGCGCACGCTCAGGCCCTGCACCTGCAGCAGGGGGGGAGAGGGGCTCATGAAGGATCCTCCGTGGCACCGCCAGCGCCGCCGGCACCGCCAGCGCCGCCGGCACCGCCCAGGTAGGCCTCGATCACCAGCGGGTCGTGGCGCACCGCGTCGGGGCGGCCCAGGGCGATGAGCCGGCCGAAGTTGAGCACCGCCAGCCGATCGCAGAGCTGCATCATCAGCGGCACGTGGTGCTCGATGATCAGCACCGTGAGGTGCAGCTCGGCCGCCAGCCGCCGGATGAGGGCACTCAGCTCCTGTTTTTCGCCTGGGTTCAGGCCCGCCGCCGGTTCGTCCAGCAGCAGCAGCTGCGGTGCTGAGGCCAGGGCCCGGGCCATCTCCAGCCGGCGGCGGTCGCCGTAGGCCAGGCCACCGGCCGCTTCGGCGGCCCGGGCCTGCAGGCCGAACAGGGCCAGCAGCTCGAGGGCCCGGCGCCGGTCGCTGCGGCCCAGGCCCACCTGCACGTTGTCGAGGCAGCTGAGGCTTTCGAACAGGCGCAGGTTCTGGAAGGTGCGGGCCAGTCCGAGGCGGTGGATGCGGTGGGGCGGCAGGCCTTCGATTCCGGTCTGCTTCCACAGCACCTGGCCGCCACTGGGGCGGGTGACGCCGGTGATGATGTTGAACAGGGTGGTCTTGCCGGCGCCATTGGGGCCGATCAGCCCGAAGATCTCCCCCTCCTGCAGGCCGAACGACACGTCCTCGAGGGCCTGGAGGCCGCCGAAGCGCCGGCTGATGGCGCGCAGTTCCAGCAGGGGGGGCATCGTCATGGCAGCAGCCGTTGCAGCAGGGCCGGGGTGACCACCCCCTGGGGGAACAGCAGCGGCCCCAGCAGGATCACCGCGCCGAAGACCACCAGCCTCAGGTCCCCCACCGGCCGCAGCAGCTCCGGCAGGGCCGTGAGCACCAGGCCCCCCAGCACCGGCCCGAGCCAGTGCCGTGAACCGCCGAAGACGACGAAGGCCAGGGTGGTGATGCTGGCGTCAAAGCTGCCCTGGCGGGCGTTCCAGGTGTTGAAGAAGTGGGCGGCCAGCACCCCGGTGAGGGCAGCCAGCACGGCGCTGGCAGCAAAAGCCAGCAGCTTGATCCGGAAGCTGTCGATGCCGGTGCATGAGGCCGCCAGCTCGTCGTCCCGCACTGCCGCCATGGCCCGGCCCAGGGGGTGGCGGGCGATGGCCTGGCAGGTGGCCCCCGCCAGCAGCAGCAGCACCGCCAGGGCCGCCAGGTAGCCGAGGGGATCGCCGAAGGGCTGGGGAATGGCGAAGATGCCCACGGCCCCACCGGTCCAGCTGTTGTTGAGCAGCACCACCCGCAGGATCTCGTTGAGGGCGATGGTCGCGATGGCCAGGTAGATGCCCCGCAGGCGCAGCACCGGCAGCCCCACCAGCAGGGCCAGGGCCAGGGCGACGACCGCCGCCAGCAGCAGTTCGAGCAGCAGCGAGGGCAGGGGGTAAAGGGGTTCGGCCCCCCCCAGGGCGGCCACCCGTGTGGACAGCAGCGCCGCCACGTAGCCGCCCACCGTCATGAAGCCGGGGGTGGCCAGGGACAGCTGACCGGCCGCCAGCGGCAGGTACACCGACAGCCCCAGCAGGGCGCCGATCAGCATCTGCACCAGCAGGGAACCGTCGAGCATCGCTACACCTTGGTGATGGGAGCCCGCCCCAGCAGGCCCTGGGGCCGCAGCAGCAGGATGGCGAACAGAAAGGCGAAGGCCACGGCGTCCTTGAGACCCGACAGGTCCCCGGGCACCGCCGCCTCGGCCAGGCCCACCACCAGGCCCCCCAGCAGGGCACCGGGGACGCTGCCCAGGCCCCCCAGCACCAGCACCCCCAGCCCCTTGAGGCCGTAGACGATGCCGAAGTAAGGGCCGGCGATGCTGACGCTGAGGCCCACCAGACCACCGGACAGTCCGGCCAGCAGGCCGCTGAGGGCGAAGCTGAGCCGCACCATCGCGTCGCTGTCGATGCCCAGCAGCCGGGCCGTGGTGGCGTCCTCCGACACCGCCTGCAGCGCCCGCCCGCCCCGGCTGCGTTCGAGCCAGAGGGTGAGCACGGTCATCACGGCGGCGCACACCAGCAGCAGCAGCAGCTGCACGCTGCGCAGGCGGGCCCCCGCCAGGGTCAGCATTGGCGGCAGATCTCCGAGGGCATCGGCAGGCAGGGCGTACCCCTCAGCGCCGAAGGCGATCTGCAGCAGGTTCACCAGCACCACCCCCGCGCCGAGGCTGGTGATCAGGTACAGCAGCGGTTCGGCGTGGCGGCGGCGCAGGGGCCTGAAGGCGACGGCCTCCACCAGCAGATTGGCGCCGGCGCAGCCGACTCCGGCCAGCAGCAGGGCCACCGGAAAGGGCAGCGCCAGGGGCAGGGCCCAGCCCGCCAGGGCGCCGTTGCTGCCCACGGCGCCGCCCACCCCCAGGTACGTGAGGTAGGCCCCGAGGGTGAACAGGGCCCCATGGGCGAAGTTGATCACCCCCAGCACCGAGAACACCAGGGTGTACCCGAGGGCGAAGAGGGCGTACACGGCTCCCACCGAGAGGCCATTGACCAGGATCTGCAGCAGGACGTCCATCGGCTCCCGGGTCAGTCGAGCAGCTCGAAACGGCCGCGGCGGCCGTCGGCCTCCATGCGCACCCGGGCGACACCGAACTGCTCCTGGATCACTTCGCCATCAGGCGTGAAGCGGAGGGGGCCGAGGGGGGTGTCGTAGCGACCCGCCAGGATCTCGCTGTTGAGTTCCCGGCGCACCTCGGCCAGGGGGCGGCCCCGCACCGGTCGACGGGCATCCAGCCGCCGCAGGGCTTCGGCGGCCACCTGCGCGGCGGTGTAGGCCTGGGCAGTGAACTGGGGCGGTGTGTCGTTGCCCAGCTTCTGCCGGTAGGCCGCGACGAAGCGGCGGTTGGCCTCGCCGGCGAGGGCAGGGCTGTAGGCCTGGGCGATCAGCAGGCCGTCGCACTGCTGCTGACAGATGGGAAAGATGTTGGGCGAATTCATGGCATTGCCGGCCACGATCTGGCCGCGATAGCCGAGGGTGCGCAGCTGCCTCACCAGGTTGCCGCCATCCACCGGTCCGGCCGAGATCACCACCAGCTGCGGGTTCAGCGGCAGCACCGCCGTCACCTGGGTCTGGAAGTCGGTGTCGCTGAACTGGTGGCGTTGAACGCTCACCGGCTTGAGCCGGCGGTCGGTGAGGGCCTTCTGGAAAATCGCCGTCTCCGAGGTGCTGTAGGCGTCGTCCTGGGCATAGAAGACCGCCACCCGCTGCAGCCCCGGGTCGTTGCGCAGGGCGCGGGCGATGGAGAGTGGCGCCACCTGCGACACCGGTGCCGACACCCGCAGCACGAAGGGGCCGATCTCGGGGATGCCGCGGGCGGTGTTCGACGGACCGATCACCGGCACCCCCGCCCGGTCGGCCACCGGATCGGCGGCGAAGGCCTGCTGGGACAGGGATGGCCCGATGATCGCCAGGGCATCACGGCCGATCAGGGTGCGGAAGGCCTGGCTGGCGCTCTGCTCGTCGGTGCCGGCATCCTCGACCGCCAGGCTGATGGGCAGCCGGCGGCCAGGGCCGGCGGGGCCGATCGTGGCCGCCGCCAGGTCGAGGCCGATGCGCTGGTCCTGGCCGATGGCGCTGGCGTTGCCCGTGAGCGCCACGGCAGCCCCCAGCAGGGGTGGGCTGCTGACGCGGCGGGCCGGCGGGCTGCAGGCCGCCACCAGCGTCAGCAAGGTTGCGACCACCGCGCCGCCCCGGAGGGTGCGCGCCAGGCAGAAGGGAATGGGGGGCATCTCAGGGCAACAGGGCGAACCGGCCGGTGCGGCCGTCCGGAGCCATCTTCACCTGCGCCACGTAGAACCGGTCCTGGATCACCTCGCCCTCGGGGGTGAAGCGGATTTCACCAAGGGGTGTTTGGTAGGTGCCGCCGAGGATTTCAGCCATCAGGGCCTTGCGGGCCTGGGCCAGCGGGAGGCCCTTGAGCGGTTGCCTTCGATCGAGGCGGGCGAGTGCTTCGCCGATCACCTGCATGGCGGCGTAGGCCTGGGCGGTGAGCTGGGGTGGGATCGGGCT
>CAMASU010000116.1 GCA_945861105.1 Synechococcus sp. UW140 | reverse complement strand
GCATCCGCGCCACCCCCGACCGTGCCAGCCTCTGGGCGGCGCAGACACCCCAGGGATTTCCGGTCGCCGACCTGCGGCGCGCCCATCAACAGGCCCGGAAGGCCGGCTGGGAGGTCACCGACGATGCGGCCCTGTTCGAACGGCTTGGTCTGCCCGTGCGGGTGTTGGAGGCGGGACCCGGAAACCTCAAGGTGACGGCTCCCCTGGATCTGGAACTGGCGGAAGCCCTGCTGCGGCGCCGTCAAGCAGCTCCAGCAGGCCACGGTCGCCGTCAAGACGGCAGCGCACCCCCAGGGGCAGGGCTGCATTGACGGCCCCATGGCCCACCGGCAGATCGGCCAGCACCGGTATGCCCAGGTCGGCCACGCGTTCGCGCAGCACCTCCTCGAGCCCGAACCCCGGCCGCCCGTCGTCGTCGGCGGGGTCGCAACCCTCGAAGCTGCCGAAGGCCAATCCCGCCAGCTGCTGCAGGGCCCCGGCCAGCCGCCAGTGGGTCAGCATCCGGTCGATGCGGTACGGCGCTTCGCCCACATCTTCGAGCAGCAGCACCGCCCCCTGAAGCGGCGGGCACCAGCGGGTGCCGAGCAGGTGGGTGGCCACGGTCAGGTTCGCCACCAGCAGCGGCCCTTCGGTGATCCCCGGATGCCAGGGGAGGCCCTGCAGGGGGGGCAGAGGTTCTCCGAACAGCAGGCGCCGCAGGCGTTCACGGCTCCAGTCGGGTTCGCCGGCGAGGGTGGTGAGCAGCGGCCCATGGATGGCGCCGCCGCCGCCGGCCGCCGCCATCGCCCAGAGCAGGCTGGTGACGTCTGAGAAGCCCAGCAGCCAGCCCTGGGGCGGCGACCAGCCGTGCTCCAGCAGCCGGGCCGAACCCCAGCCGCCGCGCACGCAGGCCAGCAGCGGTGCCGGGGCGAAGTCGGCCAGCCGCTCGTTGTCGTGTCCTGCCAGATAGCCCCAGTGCCGGTCGGTGCGGAAGGGTTGCTCCACCTCCAGGCCCCACGACTGCAGAATCTCGATGCCGGTGTGCAGCCGCCGACCTTCGCTGAGGCACGAACTGGCCGCCGCCAGGCGCACCCGGTCCCCCGGTTGCAGGGGCGGGGGCAAGCGAAGGCCCATCAGCCGACCCTCCCCAGGATCAGGGCCAGCAGCAGCAGGGCGCCGATGCGCACCTGCCGGCTGAAATGGCGGGCCACCAGCGGTCGGCCGCTGGCCTCCTGCTGCGCCAGCAGGCGGCATTCGCGGCCCAGGGCCAGTCCCGCCAGCAGCGCCGGTGGCCAGAACGCCGGCCCCATCCCCGCCCCCCAGGCCGCCGACAGCAGCAGCAGCCAGGCCAGGGCATAGCAGACGGCCACCGCCGGCACCACCTGCCCGCCGAGGGTGAGGGCACTGCTGCGCACCCCCAGGCGCCGGTCATCCTCCCGGTCGGCCATGGCGTAGACGGTGTCGAACCCGAAGGTCCAGACCAGCGTGGCGCCCCAGCAGGCCACCAGGGGCCAGCCTCCGGCCAGGTCGCCGCGCAGGGCGGCCCAGGGGATGAGCACGGCGAAACCCCAGCAGAGGGCCAGCACCAGCTGGGGCAGGGGGCACCAGCGTTTCGCCGACGGGTAGAGCAGCACCGGTGGCAGGGTCAGCAGCGCCAGGCCGAGGCTGAGGAGACGTCCGGCGGCGGGCAGGGCCAGCACCACCAGCAGGGCCAGCAGCAGGCACACCAGCAACAGGGCGAAGGCCGGTCCGGGGCCGATCGCCCCGCGGGCCAGGGGACGGTCGCGGGTGCGTTCGACGGCGGCGTCGATGCGCCGGTCCCAGAGGTCGTTGGCAATGCAGCCGGCACCGCTGACGGCAAGACCGCCCAGCAGGATCAACCCCACCAGCGTCGGCGGAGGAGAGGCGCTGGCCAGCCACAGGCTCCAGCCGGCGGGCAGCAGCAGAATCAGCCTGCCGGTGGGGCGATCCCAGCGCAGCAGCTGCAGCCAGGGGGTCCAGGGCCGGGTCACTGCCGGGGTCGACGGGGCTGCAGGCATGCTGCCGGAGGCACGATGCGAGAGTGTGCCACGGCCATTCCGGATGTCGTGCAGAGCTCTGAACCGCAGGGATCGATCGATCTCGAGGTGGAGATCCCGCCGATCAGACCGCCGGGCAGTGACAGTCTGCGGCGGGTGGCGGCCATCGACATCGGCACCAATTCGACCCACCTGCTGATCGCCGGCATCGATCCAGACCTGCGCAGCTTTTCGGTGCTGCTGGCCGAGAAGTCGACCACCCGCCTGGGGGAGCGCGATTCAGACACCGGTGACCTCAGTGCCGAGGCGATGGCCCGCACCCGGCTCGTGCTGCGCCACTGCTGCGAGCTGGCCCGCAGCCATGGGGTCGAGCAGATCGTGGCCGTGGCCACCAGCGCCATGCGTGAGGCCCCCAATGGCCTGGCCTTCCTGGCGAGCCTGCGGGAGGAGCTGTCCCTGGCGGTGGAGGTGATCAGCGGCCCCGAAGAGGCACGGCTCATCTACCTCGGGGTGCTGTCGGGCATGGACTTCGGGGACCGTCCCCACACGATCCTCGACATCGGCGGCGGCTCCACCGAACTGATCCTGGCCGATGCCCGCGAGGCCCGGGCGCTCACCAGCACCCGGGTGGGCGCCGTGCGGCTGCAGCGGGATTTCGTGCGCACCGACCCACTGCCGCGCCAGCGGGTCGAATTTCTCAAGGCGTTCATCCTCGGCTCCCTGGAACCGGCGGTGGACAAGGTGCAGCGGCGGCTCCAACCCGGGGAGGAGCCGCTGATGGTGGCCACCAGCGGCACCGCCCTGGCGGCGGCGGCCCTGCTGGCGGCCGAGGCCCGCGGGGAGGGCGACAGCCGCCCCGATGGTCGTGGGGAGAAGGAGAAACGCCCCCTGCCTGCGGGAGACCGGCTCCATGGCCGTGTCGTCAGCCGGCAGCAGCTGGATGATCTGATCGAACGGGTGCTGCCGCTGACGCCTGCCCAGCGGCGGGCGCTGCCCGGCATCAACGACCGCCGTTCCGAAATCCTGGTGCCTGGCCTGCTGGTGCTGCAGGCGGCCATGCAGCAACTGGGGGCGCCGGCGTTCACCGTCAGCGAACGGGCCCTGCGGGAGGGGCTGATCGTCGACTGGATGCTGCGCAACGGACTGATCGTGGACCGGTTCGCTTACCAGAGCGAGATCCGACGGCGCACGGTGCTGCACCAGGCGCAGAAATTCGCAGTCGATATCCCCCGCAGTGAGCGCATCGCCGGCCATGCCCTGGCCCTGTTCGACCAGACCCGGGGTTCCTTTCACCAGGCGCCGACCGAGGCCCGCGAGCTGCTGTGGGCGGCGGCCCTGCTGCACCGCTGTGGATTGCACATCAACATGAGTGGGTACCACAAGCACGCCTGGTACCTGATCCGCAACGGCGAACTGCTCGGTTATTCCCAGTCGGAGCAGCTGTTGATCGCCTCCCTGGCCCGGTACCACCGCCGCAGCCTGCCCAAGAAGCGGCACGAGAGCTGGATCCTGCTGGACCGCGATCAGAAGCGGCTGGTGGAACGCCTGTCGCTGCTGCTGCGGTTGGCGGTGGCGATGGACCGCCGACCGCAGTCCACCATCGGGGCCCTGCAGGCGAGCTTTCGGGAGGGGGAGCTGCTGCTGGAGCTGCAGCCGGTCGAGGCCGGCGATGACCTGGGTCTGGAGCTCTGGAGCCTCGAGACCTGCGCCCCGGTGCTGCGCGATGCCGCCGGGGTGACGTTGAAGGCCGGTCTCGTCAGGGCTTGAAGGCCACCCAGGCGATGCGGTCAATGGGGCCGAGGGGCCGCTGGGGACCGCTCCCCTGGCGCACCTGCACCAGGTCGGGCCGGCCCGACCGCAGCTCCAGGCCCTGACGGCCGAGGGGGAAGCTGCGACGGCCCTGCAGGGTGCCGTCAAACAGCACGGTGCTGGCCCCGACAGCCCGCACGGTGAGCCAGGCGGGCTCGCCGCTGCTCACCTCGAGCGTCGGGGCCGGCGCCGGGCGGGGGGTCCTGGGTTGCACGGAGGTGGGGACTTGTGCGGTGGGGACTTCGGCGGGTGGGCGGCGGCCCTGGAGGCTGGCGACAACGGCGGCGATGCCGGCACCGAAACCCAGCAGCAGCAGGGGGAGCAGCAGCCACAGGCGCTGTGGGCGTGCGGGGCGGCGCGAGGGCGTGCTGGAGCGGAACACCCGCTGCCGCTGCCGCTGGGCTGGCAACCGTGCCACGCGGTCGGCTGACGCCCGCATCACCGCTGTCGCTGCCACACTCGGGGTCTGCACCTGGTCGAGCACCAGCCGCAGGTCTGCCACCAGGGCTTCGGCGTCAAGGCCCATGGCGGTGGCCAGCCGACGCACCTGGGCGATGGCGAAGGCCCGTTCGGGCCAGCGATCCGTCGCTCCCTGCTCCAGGGCCTCGATCTGATCGGGCCGCATGTGCAACCGGGCGGCCAGATCCTCGATGGGCAGACCGTGGTCAAGCCGGGCCTGGCGCAGGCGTTGGCCCAGTCCGGAGGCGGCGGCAGAAGGTTCGCTCAAGGGGAAATGCCGGCGCTGGCCGACCGGAGGCTGGGCGCAGGTTAGGGGATTCTTCTGCAGTCAGATGTCGGGGACTCATCCCTGATGCTGACTTGTTGAGTGTTGCTTATGGGCGATACTGGATTCGAACCAGTGACCCCTTCCGTGTGAAGGAAGTGCGCTACCGCTGTGCTAATCGCCCGATTTCCTCAGTATACACGGTGGCGGGCAGCGGCTCCGGTCGGCGGGCTGGCCGGGCGATGATGGATGGCTGATTTCCCCAGGTGACGTTGGCTGAACCCGCTGCTCAGGTGGACGTGCTGATCGTTGGCGGTGGGGTGACCGGCACCGCCCTGCTCTTCTGTCTGGCGCGTTACACCGATCTGCAGTCGGTGGTGCTCGTGGATAAGGAAGAGGGACTGGCGGCCATCAATTCGCGCGCCAGCAACAACAGCCAGACGATTCATTGCGGCGACATCGAGACGAATTACAGCCTCGAGAAGGCCCTGCAGGTGAAACGCCGGGCCGACATGCTGGTTCATTACGGCCAGCTGCTTCAGCCAGACCAGCGGCGGCAGGTGATCGTTCCCTGCCAGAAGATGGTGCTGGGCATCGGCGCTGAACAATCTGCGTTTCTGCGTCAACGCTTCGAGACGTTTTCTCCCCATTTCCCGGCCATGCAATGGCTGGATGCGGCCGCCATCGCCACCTGGGAGCCAGCGGTGGCGACCGCAGCCGACGGCAGACCGCGGCCGGAGACGATTGCCGCCATCGGCATCCCCGAAAGTCCGGCGGCGGTGAACTACGGCGCCCTGGCGGAATCGTTCGTGGACCAGGCCCGCCTCGCCCTGGAGGAGGACCGGGCCCAGGGGCACCAGCGCAACCTTGACGTGCGCCTGGGGTGCCGGGTGCGGACCCTTCGCTGCGTCGGCGACCGGGTGCATGCCGACACCGAAGCCGGCACCATCGAGGCCCGCTATGTGGTGGTGAGTGCCGGAGCCCACAGCCTGTTGCTGGCCCAGGCCATGGGCCATGGTCTGCAGTACTCGTGCCTGCCGGTGGCGGGGAGTTTCTACTTCTTGCCGCAGGTCTTGCGGGGCAAGGTCTACACCGTCCAGAACGATCGCCTGCCCTTTGCCGCCATCCATGGCGATCCCGATGTGCTGGTGCCGGACAAGACGCGCTTCGGCCCCACGGCGCTGCTGCTGCCCCTGCTGGAGCGCTACCGGCCCGCCAGCTTCTGGGAATTCCTGCGGGTGCTGCGGCTTGATGGGGCGGTGCTGGCCGTGTTCTGGCAGCTGTTTCGGGTGGCCGACATCCGCAATTACATCCTTCGCAACGTGCTGTTTGAGGTGCCGTTCCTGCGGCGCTGGCTGTTTCTTCAGGACCTGCGGCGCATTGTTCCGGCGGCCCGCCTGGACCAGCTCGAGGTGGCCCATGGTTTCGGCGGGGTCAGGCCCCAGCTGATCGATCGCGAGCAGCGGCGCCTGTTGCTGGGGGAAGCGCGCATCACCACCGACGGCCCGATCACGTTCAACGTGACGCCTTCCCCCGGCGGGACCGATTGCCTGGGGAATGCGGAGGTGGACCTGCGGGCCATCGTCGCCCAGCTGGGGTGTGGCTTCAGGGAGGACCGCCTGCAGGCCGAGTTGCACGGGGCCTGAAGAGATGGTCGTGGTCGGGGCTGTACAGGCGTGAGCGGCTGAGGCCTGAGGCGGCCAGGGCCGGACTGATGATGTAGAGGGTGGTGCGCTCCAGACCCTGGTCGTGGCTGTGGCGGGCCAGGTCGCTGAGGGGAACCAGTTCGAGCCGTTGATCGGGCCAGCTCACCCGATAGCCCACGGCCACCGGGGTGTCGGCCGGATAGTGGCGCAGCAGCACCTCCTGCACCTCATCCACGTGGCGGGCACTCAGATAGAGACAGAGGCTGGC
>CAMASU010000115.1 GCA_945861105.1 Synechococcus sp. UW140 | reverse complement strand
GGGGAAGGCTCACCAGTATGCCGACCTCAGCTGAACCGCTTGGCCAATGCGAGCGGATCGAAGACGGTGATGCGCTTGCGATCGATCTCGAGCAGGCCTGCCGTGCGCAGATCCCCCAGCAGGCGGGTGATGGTGACGCGGGTGGAACCGATGGCTTCGGCGATGGCCTGGTGGGACAGCTTGAGATCGATGGTGATGCCCTGGTCCCCCGGCAGGCCGAAATCACGGCACAACACCAGCAGAAAACTGACCAACCGCGACGACATGTCGCGATGGGTGAGGGTCTCGATCATGGTCTCGGTCTGCAGAATCCGCGATGACAACCCCTGCAGCAGCAACAGGGCCACGCCGGCATCGTCCTCAATGGCCTTGCGCACCGAGGCGGCCGGAGCGCTGAGCAGCTCCACCCGGGTGAAGGCAATGGCGTGGTAAAAGCGGTCTGAGCGCTGGCCGGTGAGCAGCGACAGCACCCCGAAGATGCTGTTCTCGCGCAACAGGGCCACAGTGATCTCTTCGCCCGATTCGTAGACCCGGGAGAGCCGCACGGCGCCGCGTCGCAGCAGAAAGATGCGCTCAGCCGGGTCCCCTGGGAAAAAGATCGTCTTGCCCCGTTCGATGGCTTCAGCGGAGCTGCCGGAAAGACCGCGGATCACCTCCTGCAGGCGAACCATTGAACCGGAGGTGGTGACCGTCACAACGTTGCGTCTCAGGCTGCCTCTGGCGGGACCATAAGGAGCCGCCCTGACGGTCCTTGTAGCGATTGTGACGGTCGCGGCAGAAATGGTGTCAGGCGCGACGGTGCGACAACCGCAGTACAGATGTTCACACTACGGGTGGTGGCGACGGCTTGCCGCAGGCCCCACGGCCGCTACATTCAGCTTCCACCCGGCCGCATCCATGAGCAGCACCCTGGCGGATCCATCCCGGCAGCCGGCGGCCGTCCCACGGCCGCAGCGCCTGCGGCTGAGCGAACCCGAAGGACTGCTGCAGGTGCACACCGCCAGCTTCCGGGGCAGCTGCCCGAGCATCTTCGGGCTGGCCCTGCGCAATGCCGGCCTTGGGAGCCAGGTGCTGATCAGCCAGTTCCTGCGGGGGGGTGTGCAGCAGGGGCCCGATCGACCGGTGCAAATGTGTGGCCGGCTCACCTGGCTGCGGCCCGACCTGGACGGCTGCCTGCAGGGGTCCGGCACCACTGCCGCCGAACGCAGCGCCGTGCAGGACCTGTGGCGCCACACCCGCCACTGGCTGCTGGAGGGCGACGCCGACCTGGTGGTGCTCGATGAGCTGGGGCTGGCGGTGACCTACGGGCTGGTGGACGAAGACGAGGTGGTGCACAGCCTGCGGGACCGCCCGGGCCGCATGGAGGTGATCCTCACCGGACCGTCGATTCCCGAGCGACTGGTGGCCATGGCCGACCAGGTGACCGAACTGCGCCGCGACACCGGCTCCCTGCGCCCCGTCTGAACCCATGCTGAAAAACGATCGCTGGATCAAGGACCAGGCGGCGGCCGGGATGCTCCAGCCGTTCCAGCCCACCCTGGTGCGTCACCTGGATCCCGACAGCGCCGGCCGGCCGGTGCTGAGCTTCGGTTGTTCGTCCTATGGCTACGACCTGCGCCTGTCGTCGAAGGAATTTCTGATCTTCCGTCACGTGCCGGGCACGGTGATGAACCCAAAACGGTTCAATCCCGCCAACCTGGAGCCGGCGCCACTGCACCAGGATGACGACGGGGCCTATTTCATCCTGCCGGCCCACTCCTACGGTCTCGGTGTCGCCCTTGAACGGCTGGCGGTGCCACCGACGATCACCGTGATCTGCCTGGGCAAGAGCACCTATGCCCGGCTGGGGATCATCGTCAACACCACCCCGGCCGAAGCCGGCTGGCAGGGGCACCTGACCCTGGAATTCAGCAACAGCTCAGGGGCTGATTGCCGCATCTACGCCGATGAGGGCATCTGTCAGCTGCTGTTCTTCGAGGGCGACCCCTGCGACACCACCTACGAAGATCGCGCCGGCAAGTACCAACATCAACCCGAACGGGTGACGCTGGCGCGGATCTAAGGCGCCAGCCGGGCCCGGTGCAGGCGGGTCTTCTCGTACCAGGCGGCGATTTCGGGGGCCCAGGCCTGCAGGTGGGGCCACATCAGGTCGCAGAGGGCACGGATTTCTTCCTGCGCGTCAAGCTTGGCGCGCAGATCGAGGAAGTGCAGAAAGGCCCGGAGGCTGAAGCTCACGACAAAGTGCTGGCGGTAGTCGAAGGGCAGCAGCCCCCGGGCGTGCTCTTCGGCGAAGCCGGCAGCCAGCAGATCGGCATACCGTTCGGCAGCGGCGCGGCAGAGATCGAGATCAATGGACCGCTGTTCGATCGAATAGTGATACTTCTTGCCCTGGCGGTCGCTGTAGTCACCCACGGGCCGCAGGTAGATCACCTCCTCAAGGTCAAGCTCACCGCGGGCGGCGCGGCAGATGCGCTCGCCGGTGTATCGCATCGAGTTGTGCACCACGAGACCGTTTGCCACGAAGTTGTGCCAGGGCTCCTCGACCTCCAGGTCGTAGGTGGTCTGCTCGCCGAGGTATTCAACATTCGTCACGGTGAGGGGGTGGGCCCTCAGCCTCCGACCCTGGGGGCGGGGCTTGGCAGCCCAGCCTTCGGTGGTTGTGCCTGGCTGCAGGGCAGCAGCGAAGGAAGCCTCGAGGTTGTGCTGATGGAGGAAGGTGTGGCAGGGCTGGCAGAGACTCACCAGGTTGTCGAGTTCATAGGCAAGGGTCGGATCGGCATGCACCGGAACGATGTGATGGGCATGCAGCTGCCTTTCGCTCCCCCGCAGCCCGCAGCGCTGGCAGGTGTAGTCGAATCGCAGGTGCACCTGCGGAGCGACCTGCCGGGTCCAGGCCCCGATCAACACACGTTCTGAGGACACCCCTCCCTTCCAGAATCGGGAGGCGGGGCCCCGCAGCGTGACGCGTTTGCCATGGGCGCGGCGTGCCTCTCGTGAGGCCTCCGACAGCTGCAGCTGGTAGCCGCCACGGCCCAGGTTCCAGGGCTGCATGCCGGCGTGGAAGCCCGGCGCACGGCAGTTCAGGGCGAGGCCGTACTGAACCACCCATTTCTTGATGGCTTCCACGGACCATCCCGCGAGCTTGGCCATCTCATCGGCATGCAGGCCGGCCGCCAGGTGTTGCCTCAACCATTCCCGCTGCCGCCAAGGAGCGGCAGGATTGTGGTTCCAGGGCTTCTGGCCTGGCTTGAAACGGGTATCACTCAGCGGCAAGTGGAGCTGATGACGGCGGGCCCAGGCCCGGATCGTTGTGGCTGAGCAGCCTGCCCGTTCGGCCATCTCGCCCACGGAGGCGCCGCCGTTGATCTGCTCCGATAGCCAGTGCCGATCCCGGTAAACGCCGCTGCCTGCCGCCACCATGCCGTTGGCCATCACCCTGGCAGTCCGGCGGAAGCTGCGAACACTGCCGTCGCGACGGGTGCGCAGCCCCACCGCTTCCCCCATGGTCTGCCAGCCCTCCGGGGTCAACAGACGGTGGTTGGCGGTGCAATCCAGGGTGCGGCCATCCTCCATCGTGAGGCGATACACAGGTTGCAGCCCGCTGCAGATCACCTCACGGACGTGGCTCGTCTCAAAGACACCGGTGTCTTCGTTGAGCACCCGAAGCTTCATCTGCTGAAGGCGCTTGCGGCAGTCGCGGCGATAGCTGCCCGGTTCTTCCCCCTGGCGGCCGCGCAGGTGGCGTGGCCGGTGGGCCCGCTCGCCGTTGGTCCACAGGTCATGCAGTTCGGCGATCCGAATCCTGCGCAGGGCGCCGGAGCTCTGCAGAAAGGTGATTTCGGTATCCGCCGCCAGGCATTGCACATCAAAACTCACGCCCACCCGATGGGTGCGGGCCTGCTGCATCACTGAATGGGGGAACCAACCCACATTGAGGACGATCTGGGCGTGTTCGAGCGGCCCGAAATGGCCCCGTTCACCGGCCAGCAATCGCTTGACGCAGATCTCGCCGGCACGGGCCTCGTCGGGCCAGTCGCTGCGGTCATCGACCACATACCCTTCGCTGTAGTCCTGGTGCATCGCTGCGTAGATGCACTGCTGCGGCTGGGGTGTCGCCGCAATCAGGTCAACCCGGAAGCGGGGATCCATGGCCGTGGACTGCAGATGGTCTGACCTTAAAGGCCAAGTTCATGGCTGAGGGCCCGCAGCAGCCGCCGCTGACCCTGGCGATCGGGCAGGGCGATCCGCCACCAGCACGCATCAAGACCATCAAAGCCACGGCAGTCGCGCACCAGGATGCGGTGATGGCGGGCGAGGCGATCCTGCAGGGCCAGCAGGGAACGGTCGGCCTGCAGCAGCAGGTAGTTGGCCGCTGACGGATGGCTGCGCAGGCCCGGCAGGCGGTCGAGCTGGCGACGCAGCCTTGGTCCGCGGCGGGCCACCCAGGTCTGCACCCGCCGCGTCCAGCGCTGATCGGCCAGCAGGGCCGGAACCACAGCAGCGGCCAGCCCATTGACGGGCCATGGATCGCGCCAGGCGGCCCAGCGGGCGAGGCGGCGGGGATCGGCGAGGGCGTAACCGCTGCGCAATCCGGCGATGGCGCCCAGCTTGGTGAGGCTGCGGATCACCACCAGCTGCGGATGGTCGGGCAGCAACGGAAGCAGCGACTGGGCTTCACCACCAGGCACCAGGGGCAGAAAGGCCTCATCCACGATCACCAGCGCAAACCGCGCCAGCAACGGTTCGAGGGCCGTCCGACTCCAGAGCTGACCGGTGGGGTTATGCGGGTTGGTGAGCCACAGCACCGCACCCCGTTCGAGGGCGGTGGGATCCTCCAGCGCCGCCACGAACGGAGCCGCCGCAGCCGACCAGCCGTCAAGCCGCAGGGGCAGACGACACCAGGGCGCCTGCCAGCAGTCGAGGGCCCGGATGTAATCGGCAAAGCCTGGGGTCGGCAGCAGGCTGGGCCCGAGGGCAGCGGCGTCGCGGGCCGCCCAGGTGAACAGTTCGGCGGCGCCGTTGCCGGGCAGCACGGCCTCGGGGTCGAGGTGGTGATGGCGGGCGATCGCCTGGCGCAGGGCGGTCTGGGCGCGGTCGGGGTAGGCGCAGAGGGGGGAGGTGGGGCCGGGCCACTGGGCCTGCAGCAAAGCCCAGCGCACCGAGGCCGGAGGCCCGAAGGGCACCAGCGAGGCGCTGAGGTCAAGCAAGGCAGACGGGCGGCAACCCAGCTGCACCGCCGCCTGCTGCAGGTTGCCGCCGTGGCGGGGGGCGGGGGGCTCCATGGCGCCATCGTGACGCAGGCGCCGCCGACCGGTACAACGGGCCGGGCCTGGAGCAGGGAACGGCGATGGCAGGCAATGGGATGGGCCGGGCCGGCGGCGCGGTGCTGATGGTGCTGCTGGCCGGTGGCGCCACGGCGGCCGACCTGGGGGCCTTGCAGCGGCTGCTGGAGCATGGCCGCTGCGAAGGTTGCCGGCTGCAGGATGCCGACCTGGTGCATGCACAGTTGCGGGGGGCGAGGTTACGGGGGGCCCAGCTGCAACGGGCGAACCTGGGCCGGGCGGTGCTCAGCGGCGCCGACCTGCGCGGAGCCGACCTGCGCCAGGCGGTGCTGCAGGGGGCCGACCTGGCCGGCGCCGACCTGCGGGGAGCCCGGCTGGAAGGGACCGACCTGCGGGGGGCGGACCTGCAGGGGGCCCAGCTGGAGGACGGCGCTCTGGAACGCAGCCACTGGGAAGGGGCCCTGGGGGTGAATGGCCGGGCCGGCAGCTGGGCTGACCTGCACAATGCCGGTGTGGCCGAAAGCCAGCGGGGCCGCTGGCCCGAAGCCGAAGCGAAGTTCGACGCGGCGATCAGCCGTCAGCCCCAGGCGGCGATCAGCTGGCTGGCCCGCGGCCTGAGCCGCGGCGAACAGGGGCGCCCCCGCGAAGCTGCCCAGGACCTGGCCGAGGCAGGGCGCCTCTATCGGGCCGCCGGCGAAGGGCCCCTGGCCGACCAGCTGGACCAGGCGTCACGGCGGCTGCTCGACACGCCACGGCCGACGGGCGGCAACGGCTGGGGCAGCGCCCTGCTGGGGGGCGCTGCCGGCCTGGTGCAGCAGCTGGCGCCCTATGCCCTCAAGCTGGTGGGGCGGGGATTGTTCTGATGGAAGCCAGCCACAACCGTCCACAACGGGTGCTGGCGCTGCAGCATGTGCCCTTCGAAGGTGTCGGGCAGATCGGACCCTGGCTGCTCGCGCGGGGCCACCAACTGACGATCGCCCGCGTGGATGAAACCGCAGCCTTGCCACACCCTGCCGATGTGGATCTGCTGGTGATCATGGGCGGGCCGATGGGGGTGCATGACGAGGTCGAGCATCCCTGGCTGCGCGAGGAGAAGCGATTTGTTCGGGCCGTGATCGATCGCGGAGCGGCGGTGCTGGGCATCTGCCTGGGGGCCCAGCTGATCGC
>CAMASU010000114.1 GCA_945861105.1 Synechococcus sp. UW140 | reverse complement strand
GTACCTCAGCCCGCCAGCAGGGCCGCATCGCCGCTGACATCGGCCGGGCTGGCCGGACGGAGGGCATGGTCGCGCTGGTGGCTGTCGCTGAGGGCCGCCGCCAGGTCGTAGCGCGGACTCCAGGCCAGTTCGCGTTCCAGCCGCTCCACCGATGTGAGGAAATGGCTGAGCCGCAGGGGAAAGGCCTTGCGGGCCTTGGGATCGAGCCGGCTGGCATCGAAGAAGCGACGGTCGACGGTCGCCGGGTCGATGCCGCAGGCGCGGGCGGCGGCATCCACCAGACCCAGCAGGGTGACCCCCTGGCGGCCTGAGCAGTTGTAGATGCGGTTGGTGGCTGCCTCCACCTCCAGGCAGCGGGCCATGGCCATGGCCAGGTCGTCCACATGGCCGAGCTGGGTGATGGTGGTGCCGTCGCCGGGAATCGGCACGGGCAGCTGGTGCACGAGCCGATCAAAGAACCAGGCCTCGATCGGGTTGTAGTTGCCCGGCCCGATGATGTAGGTGGGTCGGAAGCTGGTGAAGGGAATCCCCTCCCGGACCAGCCAGGCTTCGGTTTCGGCCTTGCCGGCGTGGCGGCTGGCGGGGTCGGTGGGGGCGTCCTCCCCGAGGGGGAGCAGGGGGCTGTCGGCGTAGACACCGGCCGACGACACATAGACGAAGCGGTGGGACGGGGCCCCCGTGCGCTCGACCACCGCCTGGCTGTCGGCCAGGGTGCGCCCCGAGCTGTCGATGATCACGTCGAAACGGCGGCCCTGCAGGGCCGCCAGCCCCTCTGCGGTGCTGCGGTCTCCGGCCAGATGCTCAACGCCGGCGGGCAGGGGCTGGCGGCCGCGGGTCAGCAGGGTCAGGGCATGGCCCTGGGCCAGCAGCCGGGCCACCAGCGGCGGTCCGATGAAGCGGGTGCCGCCCATCACCAGGATGTCCATGGAGCCAACGCGCCGGATGCGCCGCCATTCAACCCCCCGGCCGGGAAGATGGAGTGAGCATCCAGGCTCCGATGGAGATCATCCCGGCCATCGATCTGCTCGACGGCCAGTGCGTCCGTCTGCATCAGGGGGACTACGACCGCGTCACCCGCTTCGCCGATGACCCCGTGCAGCAGGCGCTGGAGTGGCAGCGACAGGGGGCGACACGGCTCCACCTGGTCGACCTCGATGGTGCCCGCAGCGGTGAGGCGGCCAACGACGGAGCGGTGCGGGCCATCACCGCCGCCCTGGCCATTCCCGTGCAGCTGGGGGGCGGCGTGCGCAGCCGCGACCGGGCCGAAGACCTGCTGGCCTGCGGGCTCGACCGGGTGATCCTGGGCACGGTGGCCGTTGAGCAGCCCGCGCTCGTGCGTGAGCTGGCGGCGGCCCACCCCGGTCGCATCGTCGTCGGCATCGATGCCCGTGACGGTCGGGTCGCCACCCGCGGCTGGCGGGAAGAGAGCAGCGTTGAGGCCACAGCCCTGGCCGCCAGCCTCGCCGACAGCGGCATCGCCGCCATCATCAGCACCGACATCGCCACCGATGGCACCCTGGCGGGCCCCAACCTCGACGCCCTGCGTGCCATGGCCACCGCCGCCGCGGTTCCCGTGATCGCCTCAGGGGGCATCGGTGACCTGGCCGATGTGCTCAGCCTGCTGGCGCTCGAACCGCTGGGGGTGGAAGGGGTGATCATCGGCCGGGCGCTGTATGACGGCCGCCTTGACCTGGCTGAGGCGATCGCTGCCGTCGGACCGGGCCGCTGGCAGGACCCGCCCGTTGTCGGAGATGGTGTGATTGTCTGAATGACCCCTGGACAGCCGCCTAAACTGGGTCATCTTTCGCTGTGCTGATTTGCGCTCCCAGGCGCCGCCATCTCCCCGGGACCCGTCTCCGGCCAGCACTGCAGGTCTGGAGGGAGCCTATCGGGACTGCCGGAACCGGGGCCTGCGCCTGAGCCGTCAGCGCCGATTGGTGCTCGAGATTCTCTGGCGCACCGGCGGCCACCTCAGCGCCCGCGATATCTTCGAGCAGCTCAATGCCGACGGCCGGCGCATCGGCCACACCTCGGTGTATCAGAACCTCGAATCCCTGCATGACAACGGGGTGATCGAGTGTCTTGACCGCGCCGGTGGGCGTCTCTACGGCCATCGCACCGACCCCCACAGCCATCTCACCTGCCTCGAGAGCGGTCAGATCAGCGACCTCGACATCCAGCTCCCCCCTGAGCTGCTGCAGCAGATCGAGGCCGCCACCGGTTTCGAGATCGAGTCGTACAGCCTTCAGCTCCAGGGCCGGCCGCGGTCGGCAACGGCATGAGGGCGGGACTGCGGCTGCTGCTGCTGGCCCCCGCCTGGCAGCGGCAGGGGCTGGAGGCCTGGTTCACGGCCCGGCTGGAGGATCTGCAGGTGGTGGGCGAACCCACCCAGGCCCCTGACCTGGTGCTGTGGGTGCTGCGGGGGGACGAGGACCCGGACGCCGTTGCCAGCGACCTTGCCCTGGCCCGGGACCGCTGGGGACCGGTGCCGGTGCTGCTGGTGCTTTCGCTTGATCCGGCCGACCAGGCCACCGCCTGGCTGGCCCTGCCCGTGGAGGGTCTGCTGCATCAGCCCAGTGCCGAGCGCATGCTCGAGGCCCTTGAGGTGCTGGCGACGGGGGGGCGGCTGGTGGATCTGCCGGCGGCGGCGGCGGCCGCTGCCGCCACGCCCCTGGAGGGCGGGGTGGCGCAGAGCCTGCTGCGCAGCGGCCTCGCCGAGATCGCCGCTGAACGCCGCCGTCTGCAGGGCTGGGCCCGTCGTGGCTCCCTCGGCTGGCTGTCGAGGTGGCTGCTGGAGGGCCGCCTGCGGGAACTGGCGATGGCCGAGCAGGTGCTGCGGCTGATCTGGCGGGTCCCGGTCGCGCCCGCGGCCACCGTCGTCCCCAGCGGCCTGGGCACCCGACCCTTGCCCCTGGCCGCCGCCCCCCTGAGCTACACCCTCCCGGACCGTCGGCCCCTCACCCTGCTGGCCCATCTCGACGAGCGCCTGCGCGAGGGCTGCCGCGACCTGGACCTCGGCGCTGGGATGGCCCCCCTGCTGGCCCTCGAGGCCCTGCGACCGGAGCAGCGCACGCAGCTGCTGCAGTCGCTGCTGCACGAGTTCCGCCTGCTGGTCGATCGTCTGGCGACCGAAGCGCCGACGGCGGTCGACGACCCCTGGCGGCTGCAGCAGCCCCGCCTGCGCCGACGGGCGCTGCAGGGGCTGCTCGGGGCTTACACCCGCCTGCCGCGGGAGGGGGAGCTGGTGGCCCCGCTGGAGCTGCTGCAGGACGATCCGCTGCTGGCGGAGGAGGATCCCGAACTGCCCGACCTCTGGCCCTGTCTGCAGGCGCTGCTCAGCGGCCGTCCGCTGCTGCTGGAGGGGGCGCTGGTGGCACCGGATGAGCCCATCGCTCTGCTGGAACTGCAGCGGCAGCTCAGCAACTGGCTGGTGCGCAATGCCGAACTGATCGCCCGGCGCCTGATCGAGGCGGCGGCGGCGTGGCCTGAGCTGCGTCGGGCGCTGCTGGTGGAGGAGCTGCTGGCCACCCGTGAACTGGAGCGGTTTCGCAATCGCCTCAATGCCCGCGACCGCTGGCTGGCCCTGGTCGAGCGACCGCGGGCGATCTTCGAGAGCCGTCGGTTGCTGTACGCGATCGAGAACCACCGCATCGCGCCGCAGATGCAGCGCGAGATCCGGGATGCCGAGCTGCGCCGCCTCGGGCTCTGGCCGCAGCTGGTGACCCTGCTGCTCGAGGTTCGCGATGCCCTGGCCCCGCAGGTGGCCCTGCTGCTCAACCGGCTGGGGCAGCTGGCGGTGCTGCTGCTGACCCAGGTGCTGGGCCGGGCCATCGGTCTCATCGGCCGCGGCATTCTCCAGGGGCTCGGCCGCGGCCTGCAGAATGCCACCACGCCACCGGAGCGCCCCTGAGCCAATGGCCGCTGTCCTTGCCTTGCTGCTGTCCCTGCTGATTGCTGTGGGGGGGGCTGCCCCCGCCTGGGCCTCCAGGGACACCGACAGCTACGACGGCAACATCTTTGCCCTGTACGCCGGCAACGGCGCCCTGGTGCCGCCGCGGATGACCCTGGCCGAGGCCCTCAAGGGTGAGCGCCCGGTGCTGCTCGCCTTCTATCTCGATGACAGTGCGGCCAGCAAGGCCTTCGCTCCCCTCCTCTCCGACCTCCAGGGCCGCTGGGGGCGGGCGGTGGAGCTCATCGCCCTGGCCAGTGATCCCTACCGCGCTGATCCGGCGGCGGCCAGCGACGACCCGTCCCATTACTGGTCGGGGGTGGTGCCGCAGCTGCTGGTGATTGATGGCGATGGTGTTGTGCGCTTCAACGGCCAGGGCCGCATCGACGAGCAGGCCGTGGAACAGGCCCTGGCGGCCGCGACCGGTCTGCCGGCGGCGGCCGATGGGACCCGCCGCCGCACCGAGAGCTTCAACGAGTACAACAGCGAGGTGGTGTCCTGAGGCCAGGGTCAGATCAACTTGCCGAGGAACACATCACCGAAGTCGTGATCGAACATGTTCGCCGACATGGCCTCGAGCTCGTCGTCTGAGCGGCCTGCGAGGCGATGCAGATGGTGTCGCACCAGGCTGGGTTTGGAGACCTGGTGACCGTGCTCGGCCGCCAGGCGCACCAGTTCGTCGTGGCTGCGGGCAGCCCGCACCTTGTCGGACAGGGCGAGGTTGCGGCGGGCTTCGTCGAGGAAGCGATCCAGGTTGGCCTGGCTCATGGGATCCGATGGGCTGACACTGCACCCTTAGCGCCGCCGGGTGAAGATCACAGGTGCCGTCGAGACGGCTGCGTGCGGGATTGCCGACGCCACTGGTCGCGACTGCGCTGGCGACGCACCTTGGGAACAGTTGTGAGGCGACCTGGCCGTCTCCCGTTCCATGACCACCGATCCGGTTGCCCTGCATCAGGGCCTCGACTATCCGCGGCTGGCCCGTCTGTACCGCCGCTCCCCCCAGTACCGGCGCATGTTGCGCACCTACCCGCTCCTGGCGGCCACCGTCGTGGCCTGTGCCATCGACGAGTGGGTGGATGACGGCCCTGCTGACTGAGTCTCCGTCGCCTGGGCTGGCGGCCCTGGCCTTCGGGCTTGCGGCGCTGGCCGTCGTCGGCAACGACGCGGTGCAGACCCTGGGGCCGTTTCTGAGCAGCAACCGCGACCGCACCCCCCGCTGGGTGCAGGGGCTGTTCATCGGTGCGCTGCTGGTGCTGGTGCTGCTGCTGGGCTGGTGGCGCGGCGACGGCGACCCCAGCTGGGGCCGACTGGCCACCTTCCCGGCGACGGTTCCCCTGGCCTGGACCGATCTGCTGCCGCCGCTGGCGGTGCTTGCCCTCACGGCCTGGGGGGCTCCGGTGAGCACCACGGTGTTGCTGCTGGCGGCCGTTGCACCAGCCGCCAGCAGTGATCTGGTGCTGCGGTCCGTGCTGGGGTACGGCCTGGCCCTGGGGGTGGCCCTGCCCGTTTACCTGCTGCTGGGCGTTCACCAGGACCCGGCCAGCCCGCCCTCGCCCTGGTGGACGCCCCTGCAGTGGCTGGCCACCGGCTGGCTGTGGACCCAATGGCTGATCCAGGACCTGGCCAATGTGTATGTGTATCTGCCGCGGCCCCTGGCGGCCGGCCCCCTGGCCCTGAGCCTGGCGGCCCTGCTGCTGGCTGTGGCCGTGCTGCTGCTCGGTCGTGGCGGCCCGGTGCAGAAGGTGGTGGAGGCCAAGACCGACAGCCACGATCGGCGGTCGGCGACCCTGATCAACCTCGTCTACGGGCTGATTCTCTTCGGGCTGGGCCGCTGGAGCCCCCGGCCCCTCAGCACCACCTGGGTGTTTCTGGGGCTGCTGGCCGGGCGGGAGCTGGCCCTCACCTGCTGGCGCCGGCCCCGCCCCTGGGGGGCCACTGGCCGGCTGCTGGCCAGCGACCTGGCCAAGGCCATCGCCGGGCTGGCGGTGAGCCTGGCCCTGGCCCTGGGGCCCGGTCGCTTGTCAGGTGCCGTCGCCGGTGTCCATCCTGGGATGCTGCCCAGGACCGATGCTGCGCCGCCCACCGCTCCTGCGGCAGAAACCCTGGAACCTGGCGGCCCTGCTGCTGGCCCTGGTCACCGCCCTGCTGATGCTGCTGGCGGTGCTGTCGGTCCAGACCGAGCCGCAGCCGACCCGTGACAGCCTCCATCTGACCGCCACCCCCCATCGGCTGGACCTGGCCCGGGGGGAACGGCCGGACTCGTTGCTGCTGCGTGATCCCGCCGTGCTGCGCCGCGGCCGACCGACGGGGGGCGATCCGCCGGCGGCGGGGGTGCTGCAGGTGGCAGCCGGGGTCTACGCGATGAATATCACCGCCATTGATCTGCGGGTGCCGTCGTTTGCGAGCACAGGGTATGTGTGGTTCCACTGGGATGAGCCCGTGCAGCGGTACCTGCAGGAGCATGACCTCAAACTCTGGCAGGTGATCACACCGGTCAACCTGCT
>CAMASU010000113.1 GCA_945861105.1 Synechococcus sp. UW140 | reverse complement strand
TGTGGTCGGCCTGGCTCTGTTGCTGGCCGACCTCCCACGACTGAGATCACAGCTTCAGGCCCTGCGACCTGTCGATGTCGGCTGGCTCGCCCTGCATTCAAGCCTGGGCACGTTCCTGGGCCCCGTTGCCTATTTTATTGCCCTCAGTCGTTTGTCGGTCGTCACCCAGACGTTTCTCTTTGCGCTCACCCTGCCGATTTCGGCCTTGTTGGCCCATCGCCTCTTGGGTGAACGACTCCCCCGCGCATTTTTCCCTGGAGTTGGCCTGATTGCCCTGGCGCTCTTGCTCTACGCGTCGCGTTCGACACAATCACCGGCAATGATGTCGACCCTCTCGGGGGTGCTGTGGGCACTGGTTGCGATCAGCGCGTTTGCGGCCAATGCGCTCACCAGCCGCATTTTGGCGCCCCGTGGATGGTGTGCCGGCTTGACCCTGGGCCTTGGTTCCCTCGGCAGCGCATTCGTGTTTGGTCTGATTGCTTTGTACCTCTATGGCCCGGACCATTTTCTTTATCTCAAGATCTGGTGGGTCGTAGGAGTGATCGGCGTGTATGCCTGCACAATCAGTCTCGGCACATCTGTTTCTCTTCGCCTTGCGTACCGCCACCTGCCGGTAAGGACTGTGGGGCTGTGGGGCACCACGGGAATTGTTGTGGCGGTCGTCAGTGCTGCCCTGATTCTCCATGAGCCGATCAATCTTGTTGTGCTGATCAGCATGGGGGGGCTGCTTGGCGGTGTCTTGGTGGCGCAGCAGTCGTCCTGACCGTTGCCGCCCCGGCACAGGTGAGAAGACCCTCCCCCGGGGCGTGGCCATCCCTCAGCCTTCGAAGCTGCGCCGTGCTTCCGACACCCCCGCCGGCTGCGTGCCCTGGAGGTAGGCCAGCATCGTGTCGGCGTCTGAGACCTCGAACGGATCGACTGGGCAGTTGTCGCCGAATTCGGGCTCGACGAAGCTCTTCTCGATCACGCCGTCCTTGACGAGCATCGAGTAGCGCCACGAGCGCAGGCCAAACCCCAGGTTGGCCTTGTCGACCAGCATGCCCATCTTGCGGGTGAATTCGCCATTGCCGTCGGGCAGCAGGAAGACGTTCTTGGCGCCGACGTGCCGTCCCCACTGGAACATGACGAAGGCATCGTTCACCGACACACACACGATCCGATCAACACCGAGTCGGCGGAAGTCGTCGTGGAGCTCTTCGTAGCGCGGCAGGTGGTTTGATGAACAGGTGGGTGTGAAGGCACCCGGCAACGAGAAGACCACCACGGTCTGACCCTTGAAGATCTCGTCACTGGTCAGGTCCTGCCAGCGGTAGGGGTTCGGGCCGGGTACGGCTTCATCGCGCACGCGGGTCTTGAAGGTGACCTGGGGCACGCGGTCGATCAGGGACATGGGCGTGACAGCGATGTGTTGAGGGGCCTGGATGGCCTCGATGAAACCTTATCCGGAGTGACTTCGGTTTGCAAGCCCCTGGTCTGCTGCGGGCGTGCCCCCTCGTCACCCCCGCAGGGCCAGGTCAGACCCCGTGGTGTAGGGTGAAAAGGATTCTGCGAACCATCTGAAGCGGGTTCCTGTCCTGATGCCCGGGTTATCCCAGGTCGGCGAGCTCCCCAGGACTTCTCCACCAGACCAGCCACCGTGCTTCGGCCGCTTCGAGGAATCGACCACTAGCTTTTTGCCTTTTTCATGACTATTTACGTCGGCAATCTGTCCTTTGATGCCGAGGTGGAAGACCTTCAGCACCTGTTCGCTGAATACGGTGCCGTCAGCAAGTGCACCCTCCCCCTGGACCGCGAAACAGGCCGCAAGCGTGGGTTCGCCTTCGTCGACATGGCCTCCGCCGAAGACGAGGCCAAGGCCATCGCTGATCTCCAGAACGTGGAGTGGATGGGCCGCAGCATCCGCGTCAACAAGGCCGAACCCCGCGGTGCCGGCGGCGGCGGTGGTGGCGGCGGCGGTGGCGGCGGTAACCGCGGCCGCTGGTGATCTCAGTGGGCTGAGCGGGCCAGCAGGGCCCGCTCGCTGGGTTGGCGCAGCTGGTCTGCCCAGCCCAGCTTTTGCAGCAGCTGGATGAACCAGAACGTGGGATCGGGAAGGAACGCCACTCGCCCCTGCGTGATGGTGATCCCCTGGCGCACCGATCCCTGGAAGGCGTGGTGCAGGTTGTGCCAGCCCTCCCCGAACGTGATCAGCGCCACCCAACGATTGTTGCGGCTGGCATCACCGGTCGCAAACGGCTGGTCGCCGACCAGATGGGCCACCGAATTGACGCTGGCCACGGCATGAAACAACACCGTCGTGCTGAGGCAGAACGCCCCCAGGCCCTCGACGCCGCCGAGCCTCCACGACAGCCAGGCCAGGGCGATGGCCGGCAGCACGTGCAGCCGATCGATCAGCCGCAACACCGGATCGGCTTCCACATCCGCCGGCAGCGACTCCGGGTGGAAGCCAGGCCCCAGCAGCCAGCCCAGCTGGGCATGCCAGAACCCGCGCCAGCCGGCCACCGGCCGCAGCGGCGTATGGGGGTCGCCGGGGGTGTCGACATGGCTGTGGTGCCGCTGGTGGTGGGCCTTCCACCAGCTGGGCCCCATCTGGCCCGCAGAGGCGGCCACCACCGAGCCCAGCCACCACACCGGCCGGGGGGCGCGGTAGCTGCCATGGGTGATCAGCCGGTGGTAGATCGCCGTGGTCGCCAGCATCCGCAGCCCGTACAACAGCAGGGCCCACAGGGCCATCCGCAGCCCCAGGCCGCTCGCCAGCAGCAGCAGGCAGCCCAGATGGCAGAGGATGATGAGCACCGGGCCAAGCCCATGGAGAACGCGGCGTCCCGTCAGCGGCAGGGGCTGAACGGTGCAGAAATGGGCCAGGGGTGATGCAGATCGCGACCGCCATTCAATGGCATCACCCGCGCACGTCCGACCCCCGCGGAGCGTCCCGTCCGTACAGTTCCCCCCCGCATGACACCCTCCGACCCTGCCCTCACGGCCTTCGGGGCCAGCCTTTCGGCCATCACCCTGGCGGAGCTGGGGGACAAGACCTTTTTCATGGCCCTGATCCTGGCGACCCGCCACCGGGCCCGTCTGGTCTTTGCTGGGGCCTTCGCCGCCCTGGCCGCCGTCACGCTCATCTCCCTCGCCCTGGGCTTCGGCCTGCGGGAGGTGCTGCCGGCCTGGCTGCTGCCCTGGCTCGCCGCCGTGCTGTTTCTGGGTTTCGGGCTCAAGTTGTTGGTCGATGCCCAGGCCATGGGCGCCGACGAGGCCGATGACGAGGCCCGTGAAGCCGAGCAGGTCGTCGCCGCCGCCGAGCGGCAGCGGCCCATCGTCACCGCCCGGGCGGTGGTGCTCGAGGCCTTTGTGCTGGTGTTTCTCGCCGAACTCGGTGATCGCACCCAGATCACGACCGTTGTGCTGGCCACCGCACCGGCCCTCACGTTTGCGGGGCTGCTCGCCGGGGCGCTGCTGGGCCATGGCCTGGTCACCTGGCTGGCGGTGGGGGCCGGCCGCTGGATCGGCGGCCGCATCCCCGAACGGCTGCTCTATCGCCTCAGCGGGGCCCTGTTCCTGCTCTTCGGCCTGGTGGCAGTGCGGCAGGCGCTTCGCTAGACCGGCCCCATGGCCACCCTGCCGCGCCTCTTCCGCCCCACGGATCCGCTGTATGCCCTGCAGTGGCAGTACGGGCTCATCGGCCGGCTGGGCGACCTCAGCCGCAGTTCCACTGCCGGCATTGAACGGGTCTGGGCTGATGTGACCGGCGCCGGCGTGGCCGTGGCCCTCTGGGACAGCGGCATCGTCTCCACCCACTGGGATCTGCAGCCCACTGTGCGCCTTGATCGGCGGGTCGTGGTCGCCGGCGTGCTCAACGACGGTGAAGCCCTGGGGGCCGCCGATCGCCATGGCACCGCCGTCGCCGGGCTGATTGCCGCCGCCAGCAACGGCCGCGGCGGCGTGGGGGTGGCCTTCGGCGCCGGTCTCACCGCCGTGCGGGTGTTCGGCGGTCCCGATGACGTCAACACGGCCTTCGGCCGGTATCTGATCAGCCTCGAAAGCCTGTCCGCTTTTTCCGTCAGCAACCACAGCTACGGCTCCCGTCCCGACTACCGCCCCGCCCCCCAGGAGGCCCTCTTCGAACAGGCGGCCCGCCTCGGCCGCCAGGGCCTCGGCAGCCTGCAGGTCAAGGCGGCCGGCAACGACAACATCGACAGCAACGGCGACCGCCTCAACGCCTCGCGGTTCACCATCAACGTCGCGGCCACCACTGCCAGCGGCAGCATCACCACTTACTCCAGCTATGGCGCCCAGCTGCTGGTGGCGGCCCCGGCGGCGGCGGTCACCAGCGACCGCCTCGGTGTCGGTGTCGGCTACGACGGTCTCGACAACGGCGACTACACCAACCGCTTCAGCGGCACCTCGGCCGCCACCCCTGTCGTCACCGGGGTGATCGCCCTGATGCTCGAAGCCAACCCTGGCCTGGGCTGGCGGGATGTGCAGTCCATCCTGGCGCTGTCGGCCATGGGGCTGCCCGGCACCTACAGCGGTCTTCCCGCCGCGGCTGAAGGCTTCCGCTGGCAGTGGAACGGCGCCGACCACTGGAACGGCGGTGGGCTGCATTTCAGTGAGGACTACGGCTTCGGCATCGTGCAGGTCTATCCGGCGGTACGCCTGGCGGAGGCCTGGCGCTGGCTGCAGCCCCAGGCCGCCACCTCCGCCAACGAGTTGGCGCTGACCACGACCCTCACCCTGGCGCGACCGATCGTCGACCTGGGCAGCAGCAGCATCCGTTTTGATGTGAACGAGGCGATCGAGGTCGAACACGTCGACCTGCAGCTCGATCTGCGCCATGGGCAGTTCACCGACCTGCGCCTGCGCCTGATCTCCCCGGCCGGCACGGCCCTGTCGCTCTACGACGGCAGCGGCGGTGCCATGGCGGCCGGTCTGGCGGCCACGGGCCTCAGCCCCCGCTTCGGTGCCGCCGGTTTCCGTGGCGAGTCGAGCGTCGGCACCTGGACCCTTGAGGTGCAGGATGCGGTCGCCGGAGTCGACGGCTGGCTTGATGGTCTGTCGTTCAGCGCCCAGGGGGCCGCCATCGGCGTTGACGACGTCTACCACTACACCGAAGAGGTGCGAACTGTGCTGGCCACTCCGGCCCTGGCCGGCCGTCGTCTGCTCACGGACCCCGACGGTGGCAACGACTGGATCGAGGCGGCCTCCCTGTCGGAGTCGTTGCTGCTGGACCTGCGGCCCGGTGCCAGCAGCCTTCTGACCACCACACCGTTCCTCGAACTCAGCCCCGTCGGGCTGATCGAGAACGGCATCACCGGCGACGCCGCCGACCGGCTCTATGGCAACAGCGGCGACAACTGGCTGATCGGTGGCCGTGGCGATGACGTGCTGGATGGGGGGGCCGGCGTGGACACGGCCGCCTTCCGCGGCGCCCAGGGGTTGTACAGCGTGCTGACGGCGGCCGGTGTCACCCGCGTCAGCGGCCCCGATGGCGTCGACCGGCTGATCAACGTCGAGTGGTTGCAGTTCGACGACGCCCTGGTCGCCGTGGCGTCCACGCCGCCGCCGGACCCCGCCGACCTGCAGGGCCCCCTGCTGCTGGCCCTGACCCCAGCGGCGGGAGCCGCAGAGCTGCCGGTCGATGGCGGCCTGGAGCTGCTGTTCGACGAACCGGTGCTGGCGGGGGCCGGTTCCCTGCGCATCGTCGCCGCCGATGGCACCCCGCTGGTCACCATCCCGGCCTCGACCCTGCTCGAGGTGACGGTCGTCGGACCGCAGGTGACGGTGGATCCGACCATCACCCTGCCCTTCGGCCGTGACTTCAGCCTGCTGATCGATGCCGGCGCCTTCGTCGATCGGCTCGGCAATCCCTGCGCCGGCATCACCGACCCCGGTGCGCTGCGTTTCACGACCGTGCCCAACCCGATCGTGGGCAACAACGGCAACAACACCCTCACCGGCACCGAGGCCAACGACGCCATCCAGGGCCTGGGGGGCGTTGACACCGCCAGCTATGCCGCCGCCGCCGCTGGCGTGGGCGTCAGCCTGGCGATCAGCGGCCCCCAGGACACCGGATCCGCCGGCCGTGACACTCTGGTGAGCATCGAACGTCTGCTGGGGTCGGCCCATGGTGACCGGTTGGGCGGCGACGACGGGCCCAACCGTCTCGATGGCGGCGCCGGGGACGACACCATCGAGGGCGGTGGCGGCAACGACACCCTGGTGGGGGGCCTCAACGGCAGCCAGGGGGACACCCTCAGCTATGGCGCTGCGCTGGGGGGTGTGAGCGTCAGCCTGGCGCTCACGACGGCCCAGGTGACCGGTGGCGCCGGCACCGATGTCATCAGCGGTTTCGAGCACCTCAGCGGCGGCGCGGGCAACGATCGGCTCACGGGCAGCACCCTGGCGAACCGCCTCGACGGTGGCGCCGGCGATGACACCCTCCGCGGCGGCCTGGGCAGCGACACCCTCAGCGGTGGCGCCGGTGCCGACCTGTTCGTGGTCG
>CAMASU010000112.1 GCA_945861105.1 Synechococcus sp. UW140 | reverse complement strand
GACCGGGCCACCTTTCTGGCCCAGCTGCAGTTGCGTCTGCAGCCGCTGCGGGTGGTCGACGACCGTACGGATACCTTCAGCCGCTGTCTCGAACTGCTCAACAAGACCAACCAGTTCAACACCACCGGTGAGCGCTGGACCCACGAGGGGTTGGCTGCGGCGCTGCAGGCCGGGCTGCAGCTGTGGGCGTTTGAGGCCACTGATGTGCACACCCCCTACGGCATCGTGGCGGTGGCACTGCTGGAGCCGGCGCGGGTGCGGCAGCTGGTGCTGAGCTGCCGGGTGTTCGGCCTCGGCATCGAAGAGACCCTGCTGCAGCTGCTGGGGCGTGCGCAGCCCTGGCCCGACGGGGTGCTGCGGCTCACTTATGCCGATACCGGCCGCAATCAGGTGTGCCTGCAGAACCTCACGGCGGCGGGGCTGCTGCGGGACCGCGACAGCCTCCAGAGTCCGGTGGCGCTGCTGCGCCCCAAGCCGGGGCACGTGAACGTCCTTCAGCTGGTCTGACCAAAGGCCCGTTCGGCCCGCTGCAGCAGAAATGGCTGCAGCCGGCTCTCGCCACGGGTGGCGCCGCTGCCGCCGCAGAGGTCGAGCACCGAACCCACGTCGACCGCCACCCCGCCCCGCTGCTGGATCGCAGCGCAATAGATCTTGCCCAGCAGGCCGGCCCCCACCAGAAACAACCGGCCCGGGCGGGCCTCCCGGTCAATCCAGGCCAGGGTCTCTTCGTAGATCAGCGGATAGTGGGCGGCTCCCTGGGCAACCGGATGCTTGCCCTTCTCGCCGGGGATGGGCTGCCAGCAGCTGCGACCTGCCAGACCGGCCGGCAGCACAGGCCCGATCACGCCGTGCACCTCCAGGAAGGGGGGACGGGAGAAGGCGCCGCAGGCCAGCAGGAACAGATGCAGATGGCTGCCGCCCGGCAGCAGCTGCGGTGCAAGGGCGTTGAAGCGATCCGGTGGTAGTGCCCGCACCAGCGTGGCCGCCAGCAGTCCGTAGTGCTCTGGCCCATTGAGGCACTGCCCCAGATCGGGGATCCCCACCACAGAAGCCGCCTCCACGGCCTGGAGGAACCGCTGCACCAGCCGCTCGTGCTCTTCGGGTTGCAGCAGACCGTCAGCGGTGAGGCGGTCGGTGCTGATGGCACCGTTGCTGGTGGCCCCCCCCAGGCACGGGCGACGACCGTCGAGCAGCAGGGCCTCGCCATCACCCAGGCGCATCAGGCAAAAGCCCCGGCGCTGGTCGACTGCGGTCCCGATCTGCTGCACCAGAGCCTCAAGCTGTGACCGGTCGGCCGCTTCGGCGCTGAACCAGGCAAAGGCCGGATGGCGCAGGCTGGGCCTTGCGGTGGCATAGCAGTGGCGCACGGCGCCCTGTCGGTCGCCATCGAGCTGGCTGAGCTGGGGTACCAGGGCAGCCAGGGCGCCGGCGGCGTTGTTGCGGAGGCGGAGGCGGTGCAACAGGCGTTGCTGCTTCGGAAGTTCATTCAGCACGGCCGACAGCAGCCCTGGATGCCGCAGCCGACCGGCCTGCAGGGCTTGGGCGAGCAGCAGCCGATCAGCCTCCGGCAGCTGGGCCGGCAGTGCCAGCGGCTCGTCTCCGGCCCAGGTGGGCCAAGGCAGGCTGGCGTCGCTGGCCAGCCAGAGGCGCAGGCGCAGGCCCCACAGCCAGGGGCTGGGGTCCAGCTGGTCCAGCCGCGACCACAGGGCAGAGATCAGCTGGGGATCCCGCACCATGGCCGCCGCCTCCACGGCCTGGCTGAGGGTGGGCAGGGTCGCGGGCGTGCCATCGGCCAGGCCGGCGTGGGCCAGGGCCAGCAACGCCTGGTGGGGATCGTCGGACTGCCAGATCGCCTGGGACAGGGCCATGGGCGGGGGGCTGTCCGCCGGGGCCAGTCCGGGGCACAGCCCCGGGGGCAGCTGACCCATGGCATGGTCGGGCCGGCGCTGGGGCGCCAGGCGCTGCAGGCTGAGGCCGAAGGCGGCCGTCAGCACGGCGGCACTGTCGTGGCTGCCGAGAAGTGGGCTGATCCGACTGACGGTGTCGCTCCAGAGGGCCGCGAGGGTCGCGGCATCGGGGGCCCAGATGAGGGAGAGGTCGTGCCAGGGGGGCTGGTCTTCCTCGCCGGTGGGCAGGGCCAGCTGCCGTGCCAGCACGGCCCACGGCAGATCCCTGGCGGCGGGTGCCGCCAGGGCCGCCGGTCCTGTGCGCCACAGCAGCAGTTCGGCATGCAGATGGCAGGGGTCGAGGGCGATGGTGCCGCTCCACACCAGGGCAGGACCGGCATCGGCGACGGCGAGGCCGGCGAAGGCCAGCGCCTCTGGGCCAGCACCGGCCGGCCTGACTTCGACCGGGCGGGGAGCAAGCCAGGGGGCCCGTTCCGCGGCGGCGGCGGCGGTGGCGCGGGCGTTGGCCGCGCCATGGCTGGCACTCCAGGGCAACAGCAGGGGCAGGGTTGTCATCACAGCGCCGCCAGCAGCTGGCCGAGGTCGGGTCCGATGGGCTCCCAGCGCACGGCAAAGCCGATGCTGCCGCCACCGGCGAGGGCGGTGAGCACGGTCGAGGGCAGCTGCAGCAGCACCGCCGGATCGGCATCCTGGGCCAGCAGCACGGCGGGCCCTTCGGCCGGTTGCAGCAGCCGGCTGCCCGGGGTGGCAGGGGTGCAGGGCAGTGGAGTGCCGTCATCGGCGGTCCAGCGCCACAGCTCTTCGCCGTTGCTGTTGTGGCAGACCAACCCCAGAAACCGAATCAACCCAGGCTGCTCGCCAGGATCCAGCCGCAGGGCCGTCAGCGGTCCGACGCCGGCGGGCAGCGGCACCTGGCCCTCCACCACACCGCGGTGGAGGGAATACCCCACCCGTCGCGAGCTGGCCTCACGGAACGTCTCCCCGGCTGCACACCAGAACAGCTGGGCCGTCTCGCGTTCTCCCAGCTGGTCACTGGCCGCCCGCAACCGTGCCTCGAGCTGCAGGCCCGCCTGATCGCACACGGCCCGGCAGCGGCTTTCGTCGGGATCGGCGAGGGCCGCCTGCACCTCGAGGGCCAGGGCCAGCAGGTCCGGCGCCGTGGCAGCGGCTTCGGCGACGGGATCATCGCCGTGGTTCAGGCTCGGGTCCACCCGCTGCTGCAGGGCGGCCAGGGCTTCGGGCTCGAGGGGGGCGAGGCCCGGCACCAGGCTGCGGCAGGCCTGCACCACGGCCGCGGGGGCCGCCAGCAGCTGGGTGTAGCTGCAGCGCAGCCGTGGCAGGTGGCGGCTGTGGCGTTCGGCATCCAGCAGATGCTGCAGCCACAGCAGCAGGGCCCTGTCGGCCGGTAAACCATCGCGACGCTGCAGCGAGCGGGCCACCGCCAGTGGATGGCGATGGAGCAGCACCACGGCCGCATCCAGCCCCCGCTGGGCGATGAGGGTGTTCCACAGCGGCTGCAGGCGGCATTGGCGCGGATCCTTGACCAGGGCCACGGCAGCGGAGCCGTCGCCCGGGAAGTCGGCGGCAATTGCCAGGGCCAGCTGTTGCAGGCGGCCCGGTGAGGGCGAGAGGGGGGCATGGCGGGGGTCATCCCAGCGGCCGCCGGCCTCCTCCAGCAGGGTGTTGTGGCAGGCCAGCAGCTGCAGCGGTTCCCAGTAGCCCCGGGGGTTGAAGGGATCTGCGGGGGGCGAACCGGCGGGCAGCTGCACCCCGTCGCCGGCCAGCAGGCCGGCCAGGGCCGAGGTGCCGCTGCGGTGCATGCCCAGCACCAGCAGCAGCCGCTGGGGCAGGCCCGGCAGCAGGGCCTGCAGCTGCCCGGCCACGGGCAGGGCCAGGGCCGGGTCGGCCGCGGGCAGCAGCCGTTCGGCGGCATGGGCGATGGCCCGCTGCAGGCCGACATGCCCGGGATCAATGCTGAGGGCATGGCGGAAGGTCGCCAGGCTGGCCTGCCAGCGGCCCCGGTCCCGCTGGCCTTCGGCCAGGCCGATCCAGCCCGGCAGCGAGTCGGGTGCTTCGTTGAGGTGGCGCAGGATCAGGCTGTCGGCTTCATCAGCGCGACCGAGACGGCGCAGCACCCTGGCCAGGGCGGGATATAGCCCCCGGTGGCTGGGCATCTGCGCCATGGCCTGGCGATACAACAGCAGGGCCAGCGGCAGGTCGTCGCGGGCGGCGGCGGCGGCGGCAGAGGTGCTGAGCCGCTGGGCCAGCACCGCGATGGTCGGTGTGACCTCGGTCAAGCGGTACCCTCCCGCCACAGCAGTCGATCCACGACGGCACGGCTGTGGCTGCGGGCGTAGTGCATCTGGAAACCATCAAAGGCCCAGGCCCGGTTGTGTTCGGCGGCGCGGTGCAGGGCGCCCCGCAGGGTGGCTTCCTGGGGCAGCCGTTGCAGCAGTGCGGCCGCCTCGGCGACCGAGGCCCGGCAGCGGTCGCCGAGGCGGTCGATGCTGTCGTAGGTGGGATCAATGATGTCGTCGGCCACATCAAAGCCAAGGTTGCGGGCCAGCTCGAGACTGCCGGGGTTGCCCACCACCACCGTGGGATGACCCAGGGCGAGGGCCTTGAAGGTCTTTTCGGTGATGCGTGCGGCAGTAGAGCGGCATTCGGTTTCGGTGACCAGGGCCAGGCGGGTGTCGAGCCAGCAGGCCGCATCGATGCAGTCGCTGAGCTCGTTGCCGGTGCTGCCGAAGCCATCGACCCGCAGGGGTGCCAGCCGGGCCAGGCGTTCAAGGCCTGCGGTCGCCGCCCCGAACCCCTCGGCTTGCAGCAGGGCCGCCAGGCCGTCAAGGTTGCGCACCGGATCCTTGGGGTAGTCGAACCCGCCGAACGAGATGCGGTGGTCGCGGGGCCGTTGCTCCGGCGACCAGACGCCGCTATCGAGCAGGGCCAGCAGGGTGGCCACCCGCAGGGGCCGGGGGGTGGCATTGAGACAGAGAAGCTGTGCTGGTGTCTGGCACAGATCACGGTCGGCCAGGGCCTGCCGCAGGCTGGTGGGCAGCTGATCACGCAGGGCCTGCCAGGACCGCACCAGGTAGTAATCGTGCGGCAGCACCGTGAACCAGCCGGCCCCGGTGAGACGGCGGTTCTGGCAGATCAGGTGCAGGGCCGCCGGGTCGGGCTGCACGCCCCGCCGCTGCAACAGGCCGATCAGCCCCTGCACCAGCTCGTCGTCACCCAGTTCGTTGCTGCCGTCGAGGAACAGTCGCAGGCGACCCTCGGCCAGGGCACGGCACTGCCCGGGGCTGAGGTCCAGAAACCAGGGTTCGGGCAGGTCCTTGGCGTTGAAGGGAACGATGAAGGTGTGATGGCCCCGGGTCAGGTCGCCATCGTGTTCGCGGCCGAAGGCCACCGGCTGCTCCAGCAGGGTGCGACGGTCGTGGTCGGTCAGCTCCAGCCCACCTGCCAACAAGGACAGGCTGTGGTGCAGGTACCCCCAGTAGGTCATCGAGTAGGTGATGCCGATGGCATCCCCACGGGGTTCATTCACCTCCAGGCCGGTCTGCGGTCTCTGGGCCCGCCAGGTGGCGGCCACCCCGTCGGCACGGGCACGGCAGCGGTCTTCGTCGGGGTCGAGCAGTGCGTCATGCAGGTCGAGGGCCAGCAGCAGCAGGTCGTCATCGAGCCGCGTCGCGACCAGGGGGCACGGGGCATCGAGCCGAATCTCGGGTGCCGGCGAACGTCCTGGCAGCAGGGGCTGCAGGGCAGCGGTGGGGTCGCGGCGCAGGTGGTCGGCATCGAGCCGCAGGCGCGGCAGGCCACGGCTGCGCTGTTCGGCCTCCAGCAGTGACTGCAGCCACAGCTCCAAGGCCGCGTCGGCAGTGATCCCCAGCTGCTGCTGCAACCGCGGCAACGAGACCAGGGGATGGGAGACCAGCAGCACCACGGTGGCGTTCAGGCCCCGCTGCTCGGCCAACGCCTGCCAGAGGTGAAGGGGGGCGATGCTCTCAACGTCGGGCACCAGGGCCAGCACGTCGGCCGCGGTGGGACCGAATGCTGCTGCCAGGCCGGCGGCCAGATGGGGCAGGGCCCGTTCCCTGGGTTGCCGGGCCAGGCCCGGATCCGTGGTCGGGCGGGAAGAGGCGAGCTGGCCTCCGGCCTGCTCCAGGGCCTGGGCCAGGGCCATGGCGATCCCATCGGGAGCACCGCAGATCAGCAGCCAACGCTGGGGCAACCAGGGTTGCAGCCGGTTGAGAAGGGTTTCGGCGGGCAGTTCACGGGACCAGGCATCGGCGGGCAACAGCCTGGCGGCGGCCTGGTGGAGCAGCGCCAGCACGCCGGCATCGTCGGGAGTGGCCACCAGCAGAGGGGCCAGGCTGGCCAGCAGCTGCTGCCAGTGGCTGGCCTCGGCATCGCCTTCGAGCCGGGCCAGCTGCAGCGGCAGGGATTCGGGAGACTGCTGCAGCTGCAGCTCGAGCAGGCCCGTGGCTTCGTGGTTGCGGCCCATGCGGCGCAGGCAGCGGGCCAGGGCCACGATCACGCCGTCGTCGCCGGGATCATGCAACCTCAGCTGGCGAAACAGATCGAGCGCCAGGCCATATTCACCCCCCTGCAGGGCCCGCCAGGCTCGGTCCCGCAGGTCTGACA
>CAMASU010000111.1 GCA_945861105.1 Synechococcus sp. UW140 | reverse complement strand
CAGGGCCCGGCGGACCGCTGCGGCCAGGCGGCCGTCGGATCCATGCAGGATCAGCGTGGCGGCGGGAGCGGTCTCCGCCGGCGGCAGGATCACCGTCTGCAGCCCCGCCAGTTCGAGCCGCTGCACGGCGGCATCGACGGCTTCGGGGTCGCTGCCGTCGATCGCCACCAGGCCCGGCCGCCGGGCGCCGCTGCCCTGGGGCTTGCGCCAGTGTTCCAGCAGGGCCTCGGCCCGCTGACCCTCGAGGGGTCGGGGGCCCTGGCCGGCCTCGAGGGGCAGCCGGTCGATGCGCAACCGCTGCGGTTCCCCCAGCCCCGCCGCCAGCAGGCTCAGCATCTCGGCCGCACTGAGGTTGGTGTCCACCTGGCCCTGCAGCCGCTCGAGCAGCCGTGGCAGGCGGGCCACCAGGCCCCCCTCGCCGATCCGTTCGGCCAGCGGCTGCACCAGCAGCTGCTGCCGCAGTCGCCGACCGCCGTCGCCCTTGTCAGGTCCGCGGAAGCGCAGCAGATGCTCCAGCTGGCGGCCGTTGAGCGACTGGCGACCGGCCTGCAGGTCGATCGTGAGGTTGCCCGCCCGGTCCCGGTACTGCAGGGAGTTCTCCAGCTCCAGCGGCACTCCCCCCATGCCATCGATCAGTTCGCGCAGCGCCCGCCGGGGCAGCACCACATAGCGGTCAGGGGTCAGGGGGGTGCCTTCACCACCGAGCAGCTGGCCGATCACATCAGCGGTGAGGGCCACGCCCCCCAGGCGGCGCAGGTCTGCCAGGGGCACGGGTTTGCCCTGGCCGGGCAGCGTCACCGTCAGTTCGACCGGCAGCTGCAGCAGATCCAGGCCCCCCTGGGGTGAGACGCGGGCCAGCAGCAGCACCTGGGTCTCGCCGCCGGCGGGTTGCCCCGCCCGACGCTCGTCGCGGCGCTCGCCATCGACCCCCACCAGCAGCACCGAGAGGGGGCGCCCGGGGGGATCGGCCAGGCGGGCCAATGGGGGCCGGCGATCGACGGCAGCCGCCTGGCGCCGGTGGGGCACCAGTCCGTGGCCGAGCTGCAGTCCCAGACCCACGCCCACGGCGGCGGCCGCCAGCCTCCAGGCGATGCGCAGGCGCCGCGACCAGCGCCGGCTGGCGTCCATGGCGGGGAGCTGAGGGCGTTTCACTGTGGCCCAGGGGTGGTCGGTGGGCCCGATAGGTTGGGGCAGCCTCTCCGGCGACCCCCTTGACCCTTGCCCCCCACCAGCGCGCGCGGCCGATGCCCCGCGGCACGGTGCGCCCGGCCCGGGATCTCTGCAGCGACTGCGGTCTGTGTGACAGCCGCTGGGTGGCCTACGTGCGCCGGGCCTGCGCCTTTCTGCAGCAGCGCTTCGAGCGGATGGAGGTCGATGCCCATGGCCGCAGCCGTGACCTCGACCAGCCCGACGAGCTCTATTTTGGCGTCTTCCGCCGCATGCTGGCGGCCCGGCTCGAGCCTGCCCTGGCGGGGGCCCAGTGGACCGGCATCGTCAGCACCCTCGGCGCCAGGGCCCTGGAGGAGGGGCTGGTGGATGCGGTGCTCTGCGTGCGCCAGAGCGCCGATGACCGCTTCACCCCCGAGCCGGTGCTGGCCCGCACCCCCGCCGAGGTGCTTGCCGCCCGGGTCAACAAGCCCACCCTCTCCAACAACCTTTCGGTGCTGGAGCAGCTGCCCGGCAGCGGCATCCGCCGCCTGCTGGCCATCGGTGTCGGCTGCCAGGTTCAGGCCCTGCGGGCCGTGCAGGACAGCCTCGGCCTCGAGGAGCTTTATGTGCTCGGCATGCCCTGCGTCGACAATGTGAGCCGTGAGGGCCTGCAGACCTTCCTCGACAGCACGAGCCATTCCCCCGCCACGGTCGTGCACTACGAGTTCATGCAGGACTTCCGCATCCACTTCCGCCACGAGGACGGCCACATCGAGACCGTTCCCTTCTTCGGCCTCGACACGCCCCGGCTCAAGGATGTCTTCGCCCCCAGTTGCCTGAGCTGCTTCGATTACGTCAATGCCGGTGCCGACCTGGTGGTGGGCTACATGGGTGCTCCCTTCGGCTGGCAATGGCTCGTCGTGCGCAACGACCGCGGTGAACGGCTGCTGGCCCTGGTGGAACACCTGCTGACCACCAAGCCGGTGCAGAGTTCGGGGGATCGCCGTCAGGCGGTGCAGCAGGGGATCGAGGCCTACGACCGGGCCCTGCGGCTGCCCCTCTGGCTGGCGGAAGTGGTGGGTTGGTTCGTGCAGCGCTTCGGGCCCACCGGCCTCGAATACGCCCGCTTCTCGATCGATTCCCACTTCACCCGCAATGCCCTGTGGCTGCGGCGTCACCATCCCGACCGGGTGGACGACCACGTGCCGGCCTTCGCCCGCCGCATCGTCGGTCAATACCGGCTTCCCTCCGAATGACGGGCCTGCGTCAGCTGCTGGGCGGCCAACGCCAGACCGGAGTGCTGCTGCACCTCACGGCCCTGCCGGGGAATGGCGCGGTCGGTGGCTTCGGGGCCGCCGCCCGTTCCTGGATCGACCTGCTGGGGGCCCGCGGCATCGGTGTCTGGCAGGTGCTGCCCCTGGCCCCCACCGACGGAACCGGATCGCCCTACAGCTCCCCCAGCAGCTTTGCCCTCAACCCAGCCTTTGTTGATCCCGATCAGCCCGAGCCCGCCTGGACGGGGGAGCAGCGGCAGGCCTGCCGTCGCTGGTGCGCCGCCCAGGACGACTGGTTGCCGGACCATGCCCGCTTTCTGGTGTTGCGGCAGCGCTTCGCGGGCCAGCCCTGGTGGACCTGGCCCGAACCCCTGCGCCGCCGTTCCCGCGGCGCCCTGGCCCAGCTGGACCGGGAGGAGGCCGAGGCGCTGCAGCGGGAGGCCGAGCGCCAGTGGTGGCTTGAGCAGCAATGGCAGGCCCTGCGCCACCACGCCCGCGACCGGGGGGTGCAGCTGCTGGGCGATCTGCCCTTCTATGTGGCCCACGACAGTGCCGATGTCTGGAGTCGCCCCGGTCTGTTCAGCGTGCGGGCCGATGGCAGCCTCAGCGAGCAGAGCGGTGTGCCTCCCGATTACTTCGCGGCCACCGGTCAGCTGTGGTCCACCCCCGTCTATCGCTGGCGCCGCCATCGGCTGAGTGGCTTCCGCTGGTGGCTGCGGCGGCTGGAACGCCAGCTTGACTGCTTTGACCTGCTGCGGCTTGACCACTTCAGGGCCCTGGAGGCTTATTGGAGCGTGCCCGGCGAAGACCGCACGGCCGAGCACGGCTGCTGGCGGCCCTCTCCGGGGCAGGCGCTGCTGGCGGCCCTGCAGCGGCGCCGCGGCACGCCGCTGCCGCTGGTGGCCGAAGACCTGGGGGTGATCACACCGCCGGTGGAGGCCCTGCGCGACCGCTTCGGGCTGCCGGGCATGAAGGTGCTGCAGTTCGCCTTCGACGGTGACCCGGCCAATGCCTACCTGCCCCACAACTACGGCGGCGGCTCGTGGGTCGTGTACACCGGCACCCACGACAACGCCACGGCGCTGGGTTGGTGGTCGGCCCTGGCGCCCGACGCCCGCGGTCAGATGGAAGGACTGCTGGGCCATCCGGTGCAGTCGCCCCCGTGGGAGTTGTTGCGGCTGGCCCTGGCGTCGACCGCAGACCTGGCGGTGGTGCCCCTGCAGGACCTGATGAGCCTGGATGACCGGGCCCGCTTCAACACCCCGGGCACCGCCAGCGGCAACTGGAGCTGGCGACTGCCGTGCCCCATCGACGACCTGGCCGGCCACCTCGACGGCCTGGCGGCCATGGCCAGCCGTTATGGCCGCGGCTGCAGGCGGTAGGTGCCGGGTTTCGCCGGATCGGGCTGGAGCAGCTGGCCGTTCCAGCGCGCCTCCACCTCCGTCGCCGCCACGCCTGGGGGCAGTCGCAGGGTGAGGGTGTCCGGCCGGTTCACGGGGCTGCCGGCCCGGTCCCCCTTCCAGTCCTGCTCGAGCCGCTCGAGGGGGGTGGGGATCGGCGCCTCCAGGGGGCGCAGCTCGGGGTAAAGCGTCAGCAGCTGCTGCTGCACCGGTCGCCGGTCAGGGCCGCCGCTGGGGGCTGGTCCGCTGCGGGGGGGCGCCGCGGGGGCGATGGGGCGCAGGCTGAGCCCATTGCCTGCCACCAGCTGCTGCCGCTGCAGGTTGAGCAGATACAACCCCGCCGCCAGCAACAGCAGGTAGGCGATGGTTCCCTGCCAGGTGGTGAAGAGGTTGATCGAGCTGAGGGTGAACCGATCGATGGTCGGGTCCTGGCTGCGGCCGCTGCGGCGGGCGACGGCCGCAGCCCGCAGGGAGGCCTGCAGGTCCTCGGCGGGCAGGTCGAGCCGTTCGGCCAGTTTCGTCAGGATCGTGCCCAGAAAGGCAGGTTCCGGCAGCCGGTCGGTCCAGCCCCGCTCCAGGGCCTCGAGCACCGCTGTGCTGATCCGTGTTTCGAGGGCCAGTTGCCGGCGGCTCAGGCCCCGGGCCTCCCGTGATTGCTGCAGCCGTTCCCCCAGCTCCCGCAGGGCCCCGTCGGCGGCCACCGGAGCCACCGGAGCGGCCTGCGTGACCGGCTCCTGCTCCGTACGGCGACGGATGACCTTCGCCATGGTCCGTTGCAGGCCCTCGGGCAGGGGGAAGCGGGGGGCGGGCATGGGCTCAGGGATCCGTCGCCAGTCTGGGACCTGCCGCGGCGGCCAGCAGCGGCCGGAGGGCGGTTTCTTCCTGGGGGCTCAGGGGGCGCCAGGCTCCGGGAGCGAGGCTGCCCAGCCGCACCGGGCCCACGGCCAGCCGCAGCAGGTCCAGCACCGGGTGACCCAGCAGCGCCGCCGTCCGCCGGATCTGACGGTTGCGTCCTTCCCGCAGCACCAGTTCGAGCAGGCTGCGGTCGTGCTGCTGCCGCAGCAGGCGCAGCTGCACCGGCCGGCTCGGCCGCCCGTCGAGGGGCACCCCGCGGCGCCAGGCCTCCAGGCAGTCGGCCTGCGGATGGCCTGCCACCCACACCCGGTAGGTGCGCGGATGGCTGTAGCGGGGGTGGGTGAGGGCGAGGGTCAGCCGTCCTTCGTTGCTGAGCAGCAGTGCCCCATGGCTGTCGGCATCCAGCCGTCCCACCGGGTGCAGCCCCTGGCCGTGGGCCATCTCCGGGGGCAGCAGGTCGAGCACCGTCGGGCGACCGGCGGGGTCGTGGCAGGTGCAGTGCACCCCCAGGGGCTTGTGCAGCAGCACGGTGAGCGGTGCGGCCGCGGCGGGCAGCCGACGGCCGTCCACCCGCAGGTCATCGCGCCGCGGGTCGGCCCGGTCCCCCAGCTGGGCGGGGCGGCCATTGACCAGCACCCGCCCGCTGCGCAGCAGTTCTTCGGCCTGGCGCCGGGAGCACAGCCCGGCGGCGGCCAGCAGTTTCTGCAGGCGTTCGGCCGCCATCGCGCCTCAGTCCGCCGCCGGCAGGCTCAGCCGCAGCTGACCCCCACCGGTGGCATGGTTGCTGGCCCGCACCATGCCGCCATGGGCCAGGGCGATGCGTTCGACGATGGCGAGCCCGAGGCCGCTGCCCACCTGGCGTCCCCGGGCCCGGGAGGGATCCCCCCGGTAGAAGCGTTCGAACATGTGCCGCAGATCCTCGTCGCTGAACCCGGCCCCATGGTCCCGCACCTCGATCCGCAGCCAGCGGCTGTCCCGGTCGACGCGCACCTCGACCGGGCTCTGGTCAGGGGCATAGCGCAGGGCATTGTCGAGCAGGTTGAGCAGGGCCCGGTGCAATCGCGACTCCTCGCCGCGCACCACGGCCGTGGAGATCGACTCCACCTCGAGCCACACCCCTCGCGGTTCCGCCAGCGGGGTGAGGCTCTGCCAGGCCTTGAGCACCAGGGCCCGCAGGTCCACCGCCGTCAGATCCGAGAGGCTGCCCGGCAGGTCATCCCCTTCGAGCCGATTCAGCTCAAGCAGATCGGCCACCAGCTGCTGCAGCCGGTCCAGCTCCCGCTGCAGCCGGTCCAGCAGCACCTGCTGACCCGGTTCGCCGGCCAGGGCCAGACTTTCACTCACCAGGGCCAGGGCCGTGAGCGGCGTGCGCAGTTCGTGGGCCACATCACTGATCCAGCGGTTCTGCTGATCCCGCAGGGCCTCGACCGACTGGCGGCTCTGCAGCAGCACCCCCACCCAGCCATTTCGGCCCGGCAGTGCCAACGCCTCAAGGGGTTCGTTGCGGATCGGTTCCGGCTCCAGGGGCGAGGCACTCACCGCCGTGTAGGTCCACTCCACCTCCTGGGGGGTGTGGTGATCGCGGGCATGGCGCACGGCCCGTTCGAGCTGATGGCAGCGCACCACCTCGATCAGGTAGCGCTGCTGCACGGCCCGTTCGGAAGAGGTGTGCAGCAGGCTGCGGGCCCGGGGGCTGAGGTGCTGGATGCGGTTCCACCGGTCCACCACCAGCAGCCCGAGGGGCGAGGCGTCGAGCCAGTCGAGCATCAGGTCGGTGTCGAGCCCCCGCAGATCAGGGCGTCGGCCCATGAGCAGGCGTCGCAGGGCCTGCCACCAGCTGCTCATCCGAAGCGGTAGCCGAACCCGCGCACCGTCGTGATGT
>CAMASU010000110.1 GCA_945861105.1 Synechococcus sp. UW140 | reverse complement strand
CGGGGTCTGGGCCTGGGCCTGGGCGACGATCGCCGGCACCGGTGCCGCCAGGGCGGCCATCAGCGGGAGGAAGGTCATGGGCGGACGGTACCGGGCCGGGCCCACGATGCAAGCGGCCATGAAAAAGGCTCCGCTGCCCGGCAGCGGAGCCAGAGGTGACGTGCTCGCGGGGGCGCCGGGCTGCTCTCATTCCGCTGCTTCATTTGAGCGCCAGCAGACCACCGAACTGTGACTGGATCAGCCGGCAGCCTGACCAGATGTGACTGAACCTCCTCGGCGGCTCAGAAACGGCGGCAGTTCCGGACCGCTCAGGGCGATCACTCCACCGGCCCGGTCGGCGACGGCCCGCAGGGGCAAGGACACCGCCGAGGTGCCGATGCCGGGATCCGCCTCGGGGTCGGCCCCGTCGGGCAGAGGCCGCAGGCGGTAGGGGGCACTGAGGCTCCAGCCCGAGGCATGGGCCATCAGCAGCGGATCGGCGGGGGCATGGATGCTGGAGGGATGCCGTGGCACAGGCTCCAGGGCTGCCAGTGCGCCGTCCAGCCGCACCGCCCGGGTGATCGCCTGCAGGAAGCGGCTGCGGGTCACCACCGTCGTCAGATAGGCCACCACCCGCAGCCGTGGGGCGTCAAACCCCTCGGCACACATGTCGACGCTCACCAGCCAGCGCCCTTCACCCCGGCGGAAACGCTGCAGCGTCTCCGCTGCCTCGGGGTCGAGGGAATGCACCACCTGCACCGGATCACCGCCGGCCTCCAGCAGACGGCCAATGGCGAGCGCGTGGTCGATGTCACGGGCCACCACCAGCCCCGCCGCCGCAGGATCAACCTGCCGCAGGCGCGCCAGCTCACGGCGGGCCCCCGCCAGCACCCGCCGGGCAATGCCCCCGGGCTCCCCCAGGGCCACCGCCCGGCGCAGATTGCGGGCCCGCCAGCTCTCCCGCCGCTCCTCCGACAGGGGGGACGTGGCCTCAGGCTCCCCGCCCACATCCCCCCGCCGGTGGTCCACCCAGCCGTCCTGGAAATGGAACTCCAGGGGACGCACGTCACCGGAGGCGATCAGCTCCCGGGGCTCGACGCACAGATCCGGAGCGATGACCCGATGGCAACCGCCGTCATCGCTCTCGAGGCGGGCCCGGGCCGCGCAGAAGCCCAGCCGATCGGCCCTGAAGGGGGTGCCGGTCAGGCCCACCCTCAGGGCCGCACCATCACTGAGACCCTCGAAGCCGAAGCCCCAGCCGCCTTCGGGATCCTCGGGATCGAGGCCCAGGTGATGCACCTCATCGGCCACAAGCAGCCAACGGTCCATCGGGGCGTGGGCCAGCAGGCGTCGACGCGGCGGCCCGGGATCCCGCGCCAGGGTCTGGTAGCTGCAGACCAGTCCATGGCCTGTCGGAACCCCGTCCCCCAGCACCAGGCCCAGCCGGTCGGCGGCAGCCTGCCACTGCTCGGCGATGGCCGTGCGGTGGGTGCAGATGCACAGGGCCTCGAGGCGGCCCTCGGCCTGCAGCGCCCGAAAGGCCAGCAGGGTGCCGAGGGTCTTGCCGGCGCCGGGGCCGGCGTTCACCAGCACATCCCGGTCGTCAGGGCGCTCCAGCCGGCGCCGCAGCAACTGGATCAGGCGGCGCTGCCACTGGCGCGGGCGCACCCCCTCCGGGGCGGCATCCAACCGGAACGACGGGGGAAGCATGGGAGCATTTTGAGTGTTTCTGCGCAGGGCGCCCCGTCCGGGCGTGCATAGGGTCCGACCATCTCCCGGACCCAAGCCCATGGCCCCATCCCGCCCCCCCCGTCCGGGGCCCGGCGCCAGCCGTCGCCCCGCCGCCATCCGGCGTCACCTGGAACGCTGTCTTCGCCGCGAGTGCAACATCGACCCCCTAATCCTGCGGATCCGTCGCCTGCGGCGGCGCTTCCCGGGCCAGGCCCGCTGCCTGGAGCAGGAGCTGCTGCCGATCTTCTGAACGCCACCGATTTCCGTCCGCGCTTCCCGTGGTGGGGCCCCGACCTGCAGACCCTGCGGGACACCGTGAAGCCCCCCCGCAGGACCAGGGATCCCCAGGGACGGCCCCTGCAGCTGCCCCTGGCCGATGGGGGCGCCCTGCTGGCCTGGCACTCGCCCCTGGCCCAGCCCCGGGCCCTGGTGGTGCTGCTGCACGGCCTGGGGGGCGACAGCGACAGTCCCGGGGTGCGGCGGCTGGCGGCCCTGCTGCTCGACCATGACCTGGCGGTGCTGCGGCTGAATCTGCGGGGGGCCGGCGCCGGTCGCCCCCTGGCCCGTGGCACCTACGCCGCCGCCTGCAACGCCGACATGCTGCCGGCCCTGCGGGAGGTGCGCCGCCTCACCGAAGGCACCCCGCTGCTCGCCGTGGGGTTCTCCCTCGGCGGCACGGTGCTGCTCAATGCCTGCCTGGCCGAGGGCACGCTGCTCGACGGCCTGGCCTGCGTCAGCAGCCCCCTGGACCTGGCCGCCTGCATCAAGGCGTTCGAGGCCCCCCGGAACCGGCTGTACCACCGCTGGATGCTGGGGCGCCTGCGGCGCCAGGCCCGCCAGGACCCGGGGGGGCTGAGTGACCACGAGGCCAGGGTCCTTGAGCACTGCCGCGGCCTGCGGCAGTTCGACGATGCCCTCACGGCCCCCCGCTGGGGCCATGCCGATGGGGCCGCCTACTACGCCGCCGCCAGTCCGCTGGAACGGCTGGCGGGGCTGGCCACCCCGGCGCTGCTGCTGCAGGCGGCCGACGATCCCTGGGTGCCGGCGACGGCCCTGCGACAGCTGCAACCACCCCCGCGAGTGCAGACGCTGCTGACCGCCTCCGGCGGCCACAACGGCTTCCACGACGCCCGGGGCTGCTGGAGCGACCGGGTGGTGCTGCAGTGGCTGCAACGGCAACTGCCAACGGGCGACCGCTGAAGACTCAGCCGCCGCCGAGGGGGGTGCGGCGCACGATCCAGGCGTCGATCGGCTGACCGCCGAGCAGATGGTCCACGACGATCCGCTCCACACGCTCCGGTGTGACGCCGCCGTACCAGATCCCCTCCGGCCAGATCAGCAGCACCGGCCCCCCCTGGCACAACCTCAGGCAGTCGACCTTGCTACGCAGCACCACCCCCTCGGGACGGTCGGGGTCCTCGAGGCCGTGGCTGCGCACCAGCGCCTTGAGCCGTTCCCAGCTGGCGGCCCCGGTGCCGTCGTCATGGCAGAGGGGCCGGCTGGGGGTGGCGCAGAGCAGCAGATGGCGACAGACCTGCAACGGTCTCGCCTCAGCGGATGGCCTCGGCGTGGTTGAGCAGCAGGTGCTGCACATCCTCCAGCCCCGCAGCGGCCGCCCGACGGGCCTGGTCGTGGTCGCCGTGGGCCTCCCCCACCAGGGCCCCGGCCACGGCCTCCACCAGCCGCTCCCGGTGCTCCTGCAGCAGGGAGAGCAGCTCGGCCTCGATCACCTGGCGCACGGCCCTGGCGCGGAGGGCGTCGTGGCCGGCCTCGGCGAAGGTTCCCCCCACCAGTTCCTTGACGAACAGGCGCTGCACCTCGCTGCTGCGCAGGAAGCTCTCGACGGCATTGATCGTGCCATCGGCGACGGTGCGTTCGACCTCGGCAGGGGTTTCGTTGAGCTTGAACTCCCAGTCGAGATGACGGCGCTGCCAGCCCGACTGCTGCAGCATCGGCACCACGGTCTGGGAGAAGGTGTCGACCGAGATCTCGTAGATGCGTTCGGCCAGACGCTCGCACCAGTCCTGGCCATGCTGCCGCAGGTTCTCCTGCAGCTCATGGCGTTCCACCTGGTGGCCGCCGTGGTGGCTGTGGCAGACGTCACCGGGGCATTCGACGGCGCTGAGGGGCATGGCGGGCGGGGCACGTTCCCTGGTGTTACCTGCGCCCCAGGGAAACGACGCCCAGGTACCGGAAGTCTTCGGCCCGGACGGGGCGGATGCGCCGTTCCAGTCCGTTCCAGTCCGTTCCGCTCAGCTCAGCTCGCCACCATCGCCGCCGCCTCCCGGACGGCCCGCCGCGCCCAGGCATCCACCGCCAGCACCTCGTCCAGGCCCGGGTCGGCCCGCAGATCATCGCGGTGACGGTCACACACCCGTTCGATCAGGCGGGGGATGTCGAGAAAGTGGATGCGTTCATCGAGGAACAGGGCCACGGCCTCCTCGTTGGCGGCATTGAGCACAGCCGGCATGGTGCCACCGGCCCGGCCGGCGGCGTAGGCCAGGGCCATGCACGGATACTTCTGCTGGTCGGGCCGACGGAATTCGAGCCGCCCCACCTGGGCCAGGTCGAGCCGGGGCCAGGGGGTCGGCAGCCGTTCGGGCCAGCTGAGGCAGTACAGGATCGGCAGCTTCATGTCGGGCCAGCCCAGCTGGGCCAGCACCGAGGTATCGGCCAGCTCCACCATTGAATGGATGATGCTCTGGGGATGGATGACGATTTCGAGGTCGTCGTAATCAAGCCCGAACAGATAGTGGGCTTCGATCACCTCCAGACCCTTGTTCATCAGGGTCGCCGAATCGACGGTGATCTTGCGACCCATGCTCCAGTTGGGATGGCGGATGGCATCAGCCACGGTGGCCCGGGCCAGGTCGGCGGCAGGCCAGTCGCGGAAGGCACCGCCGGAGGCCGTGAGCTGAAGACGCCGCAGGCCCGGGGTGGGGCGGCCCGTCGAAAGCCGCGCGGTCTCGGGCCAGGGGGTGCCCTGCAGGCACTGGAAGATGGCCGAATGTTCGGAATCGGCGGGCAGCAGGCGGCTGCCGCTGCGTTGCAGGGCCGGCAGCACCACCGGTCCGGCGGCGATCAATGTCTCCTTGTTGGCCAGGGCCAGGTCCTTGCCGGCCTCGATGGCCGCGAGGGTCGGCAACAGGCCTGCACAACCCACGATGCCGGTGACCACCAGATCTGCTGTGGGCCAGGCCGCCGCGGCCGCCAGTCCTTCGGCGCCGGCCAGCAGCTGGGCCTGGCAGGCCGGCGCCGTGGCCGCCAGCTGGTCCCGCAGGGCGGGCAGCAGCTCGGGATCGGCGAGGGCAACGACCTCGGGGTCATGGCGCTTCACCTGCTCGGCGAGCAGCTCCAGGTTCCGTCCGGCGGTGAGGGCCACCACCCGGAAACGCTCCGGGAATTCGGTGACGATCTCCAGGGTCTGGGTGCCGATCGAGCCGGTGGATCCCAGCACGCTGAGGGCTTTCACGGGCAGGGCGGCACGGGCGCCGGCCAGTCTCCCATCCCCAGGGCTGGGCTGGATCCTTCAGGACTGAACCGGACCCAGGGTCTCGAGCAGACGGGCGGCGATGGCGTCGGCCACGGGCAGGATCGACAGTCGGTTACCCCGTCGCACCACCGCCAGGTCCTCCACCGAGAAGCCGCTGCGCAGCTCCTCAAGGCTGAGCAACCGTGCGAAGCGGCCCCGGAAGGCCAGCCGCACGCAGTCCCAGCGGGGCTGGTCCCGGCTGGAGCGTGGGTCGAAGTAATGGCTCTGCGGATCGAACTGGCTGGGGTCCACAAGGCCGGTCTCGACCACCTCCATCAACCCGACGATGCCGGGGGGACTGGCGTTGGAGTGGTAAAAGAATGCCTGGTCACCGACGGCCATCGACCGCATGAAGTTGCGGGCCTGGTAATTGCGGATGCCGTCCCAGAGGGTGGTGCCCTCGGCGGCGAGGTGATCGATCCCGTACACCTCCGGCTCGCTTTTCATCAGCCACCAGGCCATCGTTCAGAAGGCCCCTGGCACCAGCAGCCTGAAGATGCTCAGGCCATTGAGCACCGGCCCGAGGGGTTCGACGGCGCTGCGGATGCCGTCGTTGGTCTTGGCCCAGCCGTGGCGGTCCACGACGATCACATCACCGTCCCGCAGGGGCGGGTTCTGGTCAGAGCCCAGGGCCGCGGCGGGCGTGAAGGCGAGGGTGCGGCGGTTGATGGCGCCGCTGGGCTCCAGACGCAGCAGCTCGAGGGTGTTGCGGTTGCCCCGACGGGTGATCCCGCCGGCGCTCATCACCGCCTGGGAGAGGGGGCTGTTGGCGCGGATCTGCTGGGGACCGGGTCGCTCCACCTCGCCGATCACATTGACGCTGATGGTGGCCGGCGCAAAGGTGGACGAAGCGACGGCAATCAGCTCGCTCTCGGGCTGCTGCTGCTCGGCGATGGGCACCACGACGCTGTCGCCGTCGTAGATGAGCGGATTGACACTGCCGGCGGCACCACCTTTGAGCACCGACCAGAAGTCAACGCTGAACTCGCGGGGGGCACCGCCGGCCGGATCCTGACGCTGGACGGTCACGCGCCGCAGGTCTCCGCGGGCGGTGAGGCCGCCGGCCTTCTGGATGGCCTCCACCAGGGTCGGCCAGCCGTTCGTCTGGATCGACGGCCCCGCCCCCTTGCCGTCGGCGGAGCTGAGCTGGTTGGTCTCGGCGCGACTGAGGCTGTAAAGACCCGGTCGCTGCACTTCTCCAGACACGGAAATGCGCAGGGGGCGGGTGCCGATCAGGTCGAGGTAGACCGAAGGACGCCGCAGAAAGCGCGTGTAGCCGCGGGTGATGCGCTCCCGGGCCTGGTCGATGGTGAGGCCCCACACGGGCACGCTGCCCAGCCGAGGCAGGTTGACGGTGCCATCAGGGAGCA
>CAMASU010000109.1 GCA_945861105.1 Synechococcus sp. UW140 | reverse complement strand
AGCGGCAGCGCCGCCCTTGATGCGATCGTCGCCAAGCTGCGCGACTGCAGCGATCCACGGCGGCGCTACGACTATGTGCTGTGGCTGGCCAAGAAGCTGCCGCCAGCCCCCGAGAGTGTGCAGCAGGAGGACAACCGGGTCTGTGGCTGTGCTTCCAACGTCTTTGTCGCGCCGCAGCTTCAGGACGGGATCCTGCACTGGCAGGGGGAGTCGGATGCGTTGATCACCCGTGGGTTGCTGGCCCTGCTGATCCAGGGCCTCGATGGCCTGTCCCCCGAGGCCGTGGTGGCGATCGACCCGGCCTTCATCGCCGAGACCGGCCTGCAGGCCAGCCTCACCCCCTCCCGCGCCAATGGGTTCCTCAACATTCTGCGCAAGATGCAGGCCCAGGCCGCTGAACTCGCCGCCGGGTGATTTCTAGGATCGTTCGTCTGACGGATCAGACGGGATGACCATCGGCATCGGCCTGCTCGGCCTTGGCACCGTGGGGGCAGGGGTGGCGCAGATCCTCGCCTCCCCCGAAGGACGCCATCCGCTGGTGGGCCAGCTGTCGCTGCGGCGGGTGGCAGTCCGTGACCGGCAGCGGGCCCGTTCGGTGCAGCTCGATCCCGGCCTGATCGGTGAGGATCCGGCGGCGGTGGTGGCCGATCCGACCGTTGACATCGTCGTTGAGGTGATGGGGGGCATCGAGCCAGCCCGCTCCCTGATCCTGGCGGCCATCGCCGCCGGCAAGCCCGTCGTCACGGCCAACAAGGCGGTGATCGCCCGCCACGGGGCCGAGATCGCCGCGGCGGCCGCCGACCGGGGTGTGTATGTGCTGATGGAGGCGGCCGTGGGGGGCGGCATTCCGATCATCGAGCCCCTCAAGCAGTCCCTGGGGGCCAACCGCATCGAGCGGGTGAGCGGCATCATCAACGGCACCACCAATTACATCCTCAGCCGCATGGCGGCCGAGGGGGCCGACTACGCGACCGTGCTGGCCGATGCCCAGGCCCTCGGCTACGCCGAAGCCGACCCCGCCGCCGACGTGCAGGGGGCCGATGCCGCCGACAAGATCGCCATCCTGGCGGGCCTCGCCTACGGCGGTCTGGTGGACCGGCCGGCGATTCCCGTCGAAGGCATCGACACCCTCCAGGCCCGGGACATCGACTACGCGAGCAACCTGGGCTTTGTGGTCAAGCTGCTGGCGGTGGCCCAGCGGCATGGCAGTGACCCCGACGGCACCGAGGTGCTTGATGTGCGGGTTCACCCCACGCTGCTGCCTCGCGATCATCCGCTGGCGGGGGTCAACGGCGTCAACAATGCCATCCTCGTCGAGGGGGACCCGGTGGGGCGGGTGATGTTCTACGGACCCGGGGCCGGGGCCGGTCCCACCGCCAGTGCCGTCGTCGCCGACATCCTCAACATCGCCGCCATCCGGGGACTGGGCTCCGGCGGCCTCGATCCGCTGCTCGCCGCCGGCAGCTGGCGCCGTTGCCGGCTCGCGGAGGCCGATCGCACCTGCCATCGCAACTACGTGCGCTTCCAGGCGGCCGACCGTCCCGGGGTGATCGGCCACATCGGCACCTGCTTCGGTGCCGAGGGGGTGAGCCTGCAATCGATCGTGCAGCACGAATCCGAAGGACCCGGAGCCGAGATCGTCGTGGTCACCCATGCCGTCGAGGAGGCCCGTTTCCGCCGGGCCCTGGCGGCGATCACCGCCCGACCTGAGGTGGAGGCTGTGCAGGCCTGCCTGCGCACCCTCTGAGTGGAGCCGCACCCTAGGGTGACGTGCGGTTCCCCACACATGGTCAGGAACCCGTCCAGCACGAACCTTGCCGATCGTGCGGGCTGAGGAACCATGCCCCTGTCCGACGACATCGTCAGAGTGACCCGCATGACCCTGCACCAGGGTGATCGCATCCACCTTCCCTGCGACCCCGACACCTACCAGGTGATCGCCGTCGACGACCGCCACGACCGTTGCTGGGTCCGGCGCTGGCCGTTGCAGCGGCAGGGTTCACCGGTCTTCGAGGTGTCCCTGCACCTGCTGGAAGCCAGCCCTGCGGTGGCCCCGACGCCATAGGGTCACCCCAAGTCCAGCCCCGCCGGTGGCCCCTCCGTCCCTGTCCCTCCCTCGACCACCGCTGCTCGCCACCCTGGCCGGCCTGCTGGTGCTGCTCGGGGGCTGCGGCGGTTCCCGGCCGGGGGGCACCGCCCAGCAGCTGGTGGTGGGCTTCCAGGGGACGATTGACACGGTGGATCCGGCCCAGGCGACCACCGTGGGCGCCCTGCAGCTCCTGAGTGCCGTCGGCGATCCGCTGTATGCCATCCGCGCCGATGGGGCGCTGGAGCCACGGCTGGCCACGGCCCTGCCGACCCTCAGCAGCGACGGTCTGCGGGCGGTGATCCCCCTGCGGCAGGGGGTGCGATTCCACGACGGCACACCCTTTGATGCCGAGGCCATGGCCTTCAGCCTGCGCCGGTTCCTGGCCATCGGCAAGCTCAGCTATGTGGTCGGCGACCGCATCCGTTCGGTGCGCGTGCTGGATTCCCACCACCTCGAGCTGGTGCTCAGCCGTCCCTATGGCGCCCTGCCGCAGCTGCTCACCTCCGCCAGCCTCACGCCTGTCTCTCCCCGGGCCTACCGGCGGCACCGCGACCGCTTCCTCCCCGATGCCTTCGTCGGCACCGGCCCCTACCGCCTCGGCTTCACCAGTCCCCAGTTGCAGCGCCTGGAGCCCTTCGCCGGCTACTGGGGACCGGCCCCGCGCAATGCCGGTCTGGCGCTGGCCAGCCTCACCACCTCCAGCGGCCTGCTGGGGGCCCTGCGCAGCGGCCAGGTGGACGTGCTGTTGTCGACCAGCCTGCAACCGGACCATCAGCGGGCGCTGCACCGCCAGGCTGCGGCCGGTCGCCTGCGGGAGGGCAGGGGACCGGCCCTCGAGATCGGTTACCTCACCCTGCTCAGTGACCGGCCGCCCCTGCAGGATCCGCGCCTGCGGCGGGCCCTGGCCCTCAGCCTCGACCGGCCGCTGCTCACGGCCCGGGTGAGCGACGGCCTGCGGCCGCCCCTGCGGGGGCTCGTGCCCCCCAGCCTCCCCGGTGCCCTGGCGACCTGGCCTTCCCACGACATCGCCGCGGCCCGACGGCTGCTGCGCCAGGCCGGCTGGTGCCAGGGCCGTCCCCTGGAGCTGTCGCTCACCTATCGCTCAAACGTTCCCAGCGACCGACTGTTCGCCCTCACCTGGCAGGAAGCCCTGCGACGGGACCTGCCCGATTGCCTGCGGCTGACCCTCACCGGCATGGAATCGACCACCGCCTACCGCCAGCTGGGGGACGGCGCCTTCCAGATGATTCTGCTCGACTGGATCGGAGACTTTCCCGATGCCGACAACTACCTGATGCCCCTGCTGGCCTGTGATCGTGCCGTCGGCAACCGCTGCATGGAGGGCGCCAGTGCCTCGAGCGGCAGCTTCTGGGCGGCCCCCGGCCTGCAGGAGCAGCTGGTGCGCACCGAGACCTTCACCGGGCCGGAACGGTTGCCGGTGCTGCACCAGGTGCAGCAGCAGGTCGCCGGCGCCAGTCCCTACATCCCGGTTTGGTCGGTGCAGCCGCGGGCCTGGGCCCGCCCCGGCATCAGCCCGCCCCGGTTTGACGGTTCCGGGCGGCTGCTGCTGTCGCAGCTGAGCCGGGAGGTGCAGCCGTGAGCCGTCGTGGTCGCCTGGCCCGTTACCTGGCCGGTCGGGCCCTGCTGGCCCCGGTGATGCTCTGGCTGATCGCCACGCTGGTGTTTCTGTTGCTGAGGGTGGCCCCTGGTGATCCGGTCGATGCCCTGCTGGGCACCCGGGCCAGTGCCGCCGCCCGCGACGCCCTGCGCCAGCAGCTGGGGCTCGACCGCAGCCTGCCGGTGCAGTACTTCGAGTTTCTGCAGGGGTTGCTCCATGGCGACCTCGGGCAGTCGCTGGTGAGCGCCCGACCGGTGACCCAGATCGTGCGTGAGGTGCTGCCGGCAAGCCTTGAGCTGGGCCTGGCCGCCCTGCTGGTGGCCCTGGTGCTGGGCCTGGCCGCGGGCTTCAGCGGCATCGCCAGGCCCGAAGGCCGGCTCGACCTGGCCGGACGGCTCTACGGCATCGCCACCTATGCCCTGCCCAGCTTCTGGGCGGCGATGGTGCTGCAGCTCGTCTTTGCCGTCGGTCTGGGCTGGTTTCCGGTGGGGGGACGCTTCCCGCCCACCCGGGTGCCGCCATCCGGCAGCGGCTTCTACCTGCTCGACGGGGTGCTGGCCGGTGACGGGGCGACGGTGGCGGCGGCGTTGCATCACCTGACCCTGCCGGCGGCCACCCTGGGCCTGCTGCTAAGCGGCATCTTCGACAATGCCCTGCGCCTCAACCTGCGCCGGGCCCTGCGGTCTGACTATGTGGAGGCCGCCCGCAGCCGCGGGTTGGGGGAAGCCAGGGTGGTGCTGCGCCATGCCCTGCCCAATGCCCTGCTGCCGGTGCTCACCATCGCCGGGATCACGGTGGCCTCGCTGATCGGCGGTGCCCTGCTGATCGAGAACATCTTTTCGTGGCCCGGCATCGCCCTGAAGCTGCAGGAGGCGATCAACCAGCGGGACTATCCGCTGGTGCAGGGGATTGTGGTGGTGGTGGCGGCTCTGGTGGTGCTGGTGACCCTGGTGGTGGATGTGCTGGTGGCCCTGCTCGATCCGCGGCTCAGTTTCTGAGGCGCAGGCGGGCTGCCCCGGCCCGGTCCAGCAGCCAGGCCCGCACGTTGCCCTGCCGCAGCACCCCCACCGGTGCCGCCGCGTTGCCATCGAGGCCCTGCAGAAAGAGGGTGTGGACCTCGAGCAGCAGCTCCTGCACCTGGCGTGGATCCTTGCCCACCAGGTCATCGCCCAGCTGCAGCAGGGGCCGCTCCCGTTCCAGCCGCACGGGGGAGAAATGGCTGGCCCCCTCCACCAGCACCAGGCGGCTGCGGGGATCCTTCAGCTGCCTGAACGGTCCGATCTGTTCCGCCAGGGGCGGGGTGATCAGATCGAGGGACCCCCCCACCTGCAGCACCGGCAGGTTCACACGGCCCAGCCCGTCGCTGCCCCACACCAGGCTGCCAAACCCGTTGAGGGTCACGACAGCACTCAGATCCGCCGGTGGGTCGAGCGCTGGCAGCTCGGTGCTGGCCAGCTGGCACTGCAGCAGCAGCGAGCTGTTCAGCACGGGGATGGCGCTGAGGGCCTGCTGGCAACGGGCGGCCAGGTCGCGGCTGGGGCGGGCCCCCGCCCACAGCAGGTCGGCGAGGCCCCCGAGCGAATGGCCGCTCAGCACCACAGCCGGCGGGGTCGTGCGCAGCCCGAACTGCAGGCGATGGTCGGCCACGGCGCGGCTCACCGCCTGCAGGTCCTGGATGCGGTCGGGCAGGGTCTCCACCCCCGGCAGGGACCGCTGACCCGCCAGCAGGTCGCGGACCGCCTCGTCATCGCTGCCGGGGTGCTGGGTCACCACCACCGGCCAGCCGCGGGCCGCCAGGCCCTCGGCAAGCCAGAGCAGCTGTTCACGGCTGCCCCCGAGGCCATGGCTGAGCAGCACCCAGCGATTGCGCAGGGGCCCTGTGGCGGGCCACACCAACGCCAGGGGCAGGGGTTGGGAGCGGTGGGCGACCGCCAGTCGCTCCTCCAGCCGCATCACCCCCTGGCGGGCCGGCGGCAGGGGGGGCAGGGGGGGCAGATCGAGGGCCTGCAGCTGCTGCACCAGGGCCCGCTGGGCGATCAGCTGCCGCTGCAGCTGTTCCCCCAGGTCCAGCAGGGCATCGAGGTCCAGCTGCAGGCTGCTGCCTGGGCTCTGGCGCAGCAGCTGGGTGGGGGTCTGGCGCCCGTCGGCGCGGCGGAACAGATCCAGCAGCAGGGGGGCCGCTTCTCCCTGGGCCGGCCGCAGCACCTGCCCCAGCTGCTGCAGCAGCTGGCGGCCGGCCCAGCTGTCGAGCAAGGGCGCCGCCTGGTCCCCACGGACGGGAAACGGTCGGCGCAGCAGGGTGGCCAGATCGCGGCGGGTGGCCGGGTCCAGCAGGTTGAACCAGGGTTCCAGTTCGGAGCGGCCCGAGGGATTGCGCAGCCAGTCCTCGAGCTGCGACAGCTCCAGCGGCAGCTCCAGCCCCCCCACCTGCACCACCAGCCGTTCCACGGCCGCCGCCGGTCCGGCCCCGAGCAGCAGGGCGGCCGCCAGCGCCACACCGGCGAGGGGCTGAGGCAGAGTCGGCGGCCGGAGGAAGCGAGGAGGCAATGGCGGCGTTGTCCCTGTGGTGGGTGGGCTTCCCCCGGGGGCTGCGGCTCACGGCCCTCGTGCGCGGCTGGGCCGCGGTGGGGGCCGGCGGAATCCTGTTTCTGGGTCCGCTGGCGTTCCATCATGCCGGTCTCGACAGCCTGCAGATCGGGCTGGCCCTGGGGATGTCGAGTGCGCTGGGGTTGCTGGCCCGCGGTCTGAGCGGCTGGTGGCTCGACCGCGGCGTGGCGCCGCCGCTGCCGATGGCGCTGGCGGCCCTGCTGTCGATGCTGGCGGATCTGCTGCTGCTGTTGCTGCTGCCCCTCGGATTGCCGGTGGTGCTGCTGGGGGAGGGGCTGATTGGACTGGCGATGGGGTTGTACTGGCCGGCGGCGGAGCTG
>CAMASU010000108.1 GCA_945861105.1 Synechococcus sp. UW140 | reverse complement strand
AAGTGGCGCTCCAGATCCTGCAGGCAGAGGGTGGGGCTCATGGCGGCGTCGGGGTCAGCAGAATCATGCCGTCGCCCACCAGGGCCGACCGGCCCACGGTGTCAGATTGCGGGCCGAGCAGCTCCAGCCGGTCGTAGCCCATCGCCCGGGTCTGCTGCAGCCAACCATCGGCCCGCCGCTGACGCTCATCGGCCGGCAGCTCCAGGAACCGCGGCTGCACCTGCAGCTGCAGGCGCCCCTGCAGCGGCTGGGGTCGGGCCGTGCGCAGCAGGTCGGCATCCGCCGCCGCCGTGAACAGCTGCAGCAACGGATCCAGCGGTGGGGCGGTCACTGGGGCGGTCGGCCCTGGAACCACTGGTTCCGGGAGGGCGGGGGGGACGGACCCCGGGGCGGGCAAGGGATCGAGGGGCAGCTCCAGCGGGGCCGGGGGGGGCTCGGCAGGGGCGGAGCCGTGGCGCAGCAGCAGCACCGGCGGCAGCAGCAGCACCCCCACGATCAGCAGCAGCAGCAAGGGCCAGAACCAGACGATCAGCCCCCGGGGCCAGAAGGCCGGCACCGACAGCTCGCCGCTGAAATTGCGCCGCAGCAGTTCCCGCAGCCGCAGGCCGAGGAAGGCGGCCAGGGCAGGCAGATCCCGACCGAGGTCATCGAGCAGGCGCCGCCAGGGGCTGCGCCACACCACCGGCAGCAACGACCCCGGCGACGGGATCGATGAAGGGGATTCGGGGTCAGCCGCCACGCCGGCGCAGCAGCGACAGCGGGTTCAGGCGCCGCTGCGGCTCGGGCTGGGGGGTGGGGGCCGGCCCGCGGGCCTCGGCCTCGGCCTGGGCCGCCAGCTGGTCGGGCGGCTGGGGCTGGGAGAAACGGGCGACGCTTGCGGCTTCGGGGCTGGGTTCCTTGACACCGCAGACCTCCCGGTAGAGCTGGTCATAGGCGACCGCCGAACGGGCCCAGCTGAAGTCGAGGCGCATCACCCGTCGCATCAGTTCCTGCCAGCTGTCGCGATGGCGGTAGGCCTCCCAGGCACGCACCAGGGCCGTGTACAGGTCCACCGGTTCGTACCGGTCAAAGCAGAAGCCGTTGCCCGTCTGATCGCCGGGGTCGTAGGGCGGCACCGTGTCGACCAGGCCCCCCACCCGCCGCACCACCGGGATGGTGCCGTAACGCATGGCCAGCAGCTGGCTGATGCCGCAGGGTTCGAACCGCGACGGCATCAAAAAGGCATCGCTGCCGGCGTAGACCAGCCGCGACAGGTCGTCGTCGTAGGTGAGGAAGGCGGCAAAGCGGCCCGGATGGCTGGCGGCCATCTGCCACAGGCCGCTCTCGTAGGACCGGTCGCCGGTGCCCAGCACCACGATCTGGGTGTCGGTGTAGGCCAGAAAGCGGTCGGCCACCTGCAGCAGCAGGTCAACGCCCTTCTGGTCCACCAGCCGGCTCACCATGCCGATCAGAAACGTGCTGGGCTGCTGGGGCAGACCCATCCGCTCCTGCAGCCGCCGCTTGCATTCGGCCTTACCCGCCAGGTCGTCGGCGCTGTAGGTGGCGGGCAGACGTCGATCGCGGGCGGGATCCCAGCTGTCGACATCAATGCCATTGAGAATGCCGCGCAGCTTGCCGCTGATGTAATTGAGCAGCCCGTCGAGCTTTTCGCCGTACTCAGCCGTGCGGATCTCCTGGGCGTAGGTGGGCGACACGGCGTTGACCCGGTCGGCAAAGTGCAGGGCCGCCGCCATGGTGTGGTCCCCCGTCATGTACCAGGGGCACCAGGTCATGCGGTCGAGCTTCCAGCGCCAGGGGCCCTGGTACTTGAGGTTGTGGATGGTGAAGACGGTGCTGACCTCGGGGTCCTGGTGCATCCACACCGGAATCATGCCGGTGTGCCAGTCGTGGCAGTGCAGCACCTGGGGCTTCCAGACATTCCAGGCGAATTCGGCGGTGGCACTGGCGAAGAAGGTGAACCGCCAGTCCTCGTCCTCGCCGCCGTAGACGCGCTCTCCGTCAAAGGCCGGATGGCCGATGAGGTAGATCGGCACCCCGTTCTCGGGATGGCGGGTCTCAAAGACGGCGAACTCGGCACCCATGGTGTGGGCCCGCCAGATCGGTTCTTCGGGAATCGACAGCCGCGACCAGAGCTTGCCGTAGCCGGGCATGACGATGCGCACGTCATGGCCGAGGGCGGCCAGGGCCGGGGGCAGCGACCCCACCACATCCCCCATGCCCCCCACCTTGATCATCGGGGCGCATTCGGCGGCGGCGAAGAGGATGCGCATCGGGTCACCGACAGGGTCGGCGGCGACTCTACGGGGGCCCGTCAGGGCAGCACCGTCACCGTCGTGCCGACCGTGACGCGATCGAACACATCGCGCACGTCTTCATCGAACAGGCGCACGCAGCCGTGGGACACCGCATGGCCCACGGTCCAGCGGTGGGGGGTGCCGTGGAAGCCGGCCACGGTGCAACCGCGGATGTCGAGCATCCGCTCGCCGTCATGGGCCTTCTTGGGGGTGCAATCCCGGGCGAAACCGATCCAGCGGCTGCCCAGGGGGTTGGCGTCGCTGCCCGAGGCCGTCACGGCGCCGGTTTCGGGATGGGCCCAGCTGGGATCGATGACCTTGTCGAGCACCCGGAACTGGCCGGCGGGGGTCTCCCAGCCCGGCATGCCCACCGCCACCGGCCAGCGCCCCAGCAGCTGGCCCGCCTCGAGCAGCAGCAGCTGCCGGCGGCTGCGATGCAGCACCAGCTGCCGTTCGGGGCGTTGCAGCACCGCCACCGGCAGCTCCGTCGGCCGCAGGGGCAGGGGCCGCAGGGGATGGTCGGGATCGTCGAGGGGGCCGGCCCGCAGGGGGGCCGGCACGAACAGCGGCGCCAGGCTCAGCAGCAGCAGTGACAACGGCAGTGGGAGTGGCAGGGAACGCACCATGGATCCCTCGCGGTCAGTCGATGACCCGCACGGTGGTGCCTTCGCGCACCAGGTCAAAGAGGGCGACGGCATCGCGGTCGAACATGCGCACGCACCCGTTGCTGGCGGCCGATCCGATCGAGCTCACGTTACCGCTGCCGTGGAATCCGATCTCCTTGCACACCTCGGGGCGGTAGGCGGGCGGGTTGGGATCCATCGAGGTGCGGTTGCCGCAGGCGTACCAGAAGCCCATCCAGCGGGTGCCGATCGGGCCCATGGGGCTGGGGGCGACGTGCTTGGCCTCCCAGGGGCTCGACCACACCGGATCCTTCTGCATGCGGAAGATGCGGTGTTCGCCGGCCGGCGTGGGGGCATCGGGGCGACCAACGGCGACAGGGAAGGAGGCGATCTCGACCGCATCACGCAGAACGCGCACCCGACGGGCGCTGCGGCTCAGCTCGATGACCACCGACGGCTCGGTCGCCCGGGCGACCATGGGATCGCGGGCGGCGATGGTTTCCGGGGCGGCGAAGGCCGGCGTCACACCCAGCACGGGCAGACCCAGCAGCAGGCTGAGGGGGGCCAGCAGACTTTTCATCGGTGGAGGGGAATGCTTCCCACCTGCTAGCGGCCCAGACTCATGGGTCGCAGCCGTCTTAACCGTTTCAGCGGAGTCAAACAGCGGGACTCAACCCGAGACGGTCAGGAGAGCCAGGGGGCGTCTCCGAAGTCGGGCGGTCGCTTCTCGAGAAAGGCCCGCTGCCCCTCCCGTCCCTCCTCCGTTCGGTAAAAGAGGTGGGTGGCCTGGCCCGCCAGCTCCTGCAGCCCCGCCATCCCGTCGGTCTCGGCATTGAAGGCGGCCTTGAGACAACGGATCGCCGTCGGGCTGTGGACAAGGATCTCGCGGGCCCACCGCACCCCTTCGTTCTCCAGCTCCGCCAGGGGCACCACCTCATTCACCAGTCCCATGGCGAGCGCCTGCTGGGCGCCGTAACGACGGCACAGAAACCAGATCTCCCGCGCCCGCCGCTGGCCCACCAGCCGGGCCAGATGGGCGCAGCCGAAGCCCCCGTCAAAGCTGCCCACCCGCGGCCCCGTCTGGCCGAACTGGGCGTTCTCGGCCGCCAGGCTCAGGTCGCAGAGCAGGTGCAGCACCTGGCCGCCGCCGATGGCATAGCCGGCCACCAGGGCGATCACCACCTTGGGCAGGCTGCGGATCTGCCGCTGCAGATCCAGCACGTTCAGCGACGGCAGGCCGTCCTCATCGAGGTAACCCCCGTCTCCCCGCACCGACTGGTCGCCGCCGGCGCAGAAGGCATAGCCGCCGTCGGCCGCCGGGCCGACCCCCGTGAACAGCACCACACCGATGGCCGGGTCATGGCGCACCCGGTGGAAGGCATCGCACAGCTCCCGCACGGTGCGCGGCCTGAAGGCATTGCGCTTCTCGGGGCGGTTGATGGCGATGCGGGCGATGCCCTCCCCCTCCGCCCGGTCCAGCAGCACGTCCTCGTAGCTGCCCCAGGGAATCCAGTTGAGCAGGGGATCACCGGGCAGCACCCGGCGGGACGACGAGGTCGGCATCGGCGGTGGTCCTCAGGGCTGCCACCATCCTGCGGGTCCCGCCGGCGACAGCAGGAGACGGCTGCGCAGGCGGGCATCGGCGGCCCGTTCGGTGCTGAGCCGCAGCAGTCGCAGCGGTTCCCCGCCGTCGTCGGCCAGCAGCCACTCCAGGTCGGCCTCCAGCCCGGGCAGCCGCTCCGCCCCCCGGCGGGTCGGCACCCCATGGGCCGCCGCCAGCGCTTCGTGGTCCACCGCCTGGGGCATGGCGAAAAGCCGCTCGAAATCGAGGCCCTGGCGCGGAATCGGCAGCTGTTCGAACAGGCCGCCACCGCCGTTGTCGATCAGCAGCACCCGCAGCCGGGCCGCCGGCGCCCGCCGGGCCAGCTCCTGCCGCCACAACCAGCCATTGCTGTCATGGAGCAGCGCCAGGTCGCCGGTCACCAGCAGCACCGTGCCCCAGGCGGCCGCCAGGCCCGCCGCCAACGACAGCGTGCCATCGATGCCCGACGCCCCCCGAAAGCTCACCACCGGCCGCTGCCGCTGGGGGCAGCCCGCCCAGCTCTCCCAGTCGCGCACCGGGCTGCTGTTCGCCAGCATCACCGGCAGCCCAGCCGGCAGCTGCTGCTGCAGCCAGCGGGCCAGGGCCGGCTCGCTCAGCGGGCCATCGGCCCCCAGACTGCCGTCCAGGGCGGCCTGCAGACGCTCCTCCGCCTGCAGCCACTGCCGCCCCAGGTCAGCGCCGGCCTCCGACGGCGCTCCCGCCGGCAGGGTCGCCTGCCAGGCCTCCAGACCGCAGCCCAGCTGGGGGATCCCGCCATTCAGCGGGTCGAGGGGGCGCGGATCTCCCTCTGTGACCAGCAGCTGGCGGGCGTCCAGCCCGGCGAGCCAGTCGTGCAGCCGCCGGCTGGCGGGCAACGGCCCCAGCCGCAGCACCTGGCCCACCGCCGGCACCAGCGCAGGGTCCGCCACCAGAGCGTCATAGCCGGCCACCACAGGCAGGGGCAGCCCCCGCAGCCCCGAGGCCGGGTCGGCCAGCACCGGCCAGCCCGTGCGCCGGCAGAGGCGCCGCAGGGCCCCGGCGAAGGCGGCGGCCGGCCCCCGTCGCCAGGAGCCGGCAATGATCACGCCGGGCTGGTCGGGATCCAGCCCCGCTGGTGTCGGCGCCGGCACAGGGGGGGCGAGGCCCAGATCGTCGCCAGTGGCCGCCGGCGCCGGCACGTTGGCCCCCTCGGCATGCAGGGGTTCCTCAAAGGGCAGGTTCACGTGCACCGGGCCCGCCGGCACCCCCAGGCAGTGGCGCCAGGCGGTGCGGGCCAGGGTCGCCAGCCGCTCGTCGTCGGCCCCGTGCAGCCCCGCCACCGGCCCCTGCAGCAGCAGCCGGCAGACGGGAAGCAGAAAAGCCTCCTGGTTCACGGTCTGGTTGGCGCCGCAGTTCTTGAGGCGTTCCGGTCGATCGGCGCTCAGCAGCAGCAGCGGCAGGGCACTGCGATCGGCTTCGACGGCGGCCGGCAGCAGTTCGGCGACGGCGGTGCCGCTGGTGGTGACCACCGCCGCAGGCAGGCCATCGGCCCGGGCCAGCCCCAGGGCGAAGAACGCCGCCGACCGCTCGTCGATGGCGGTGAACAGCTGCAGCCCATGGGGTTCGAGGGCCGCGGCGGCCAGGGCCAGGGGGCCGGAGCGGCTGCCGGGGCAGAGCACCAGCCGCCGCAGGCCCAGGCCGTAAAAGGCCGCCAGCAGGGCCCCGGCCGCCTGCCGATTCAAGAGCGCCTGCTCAGCCACTGGACCCGCCACCGTGAGCCACGATTGTGCGACCCGCCCGACCCGGCCATGACTTCCAGCGGCGAGTCACCCCGTTCCGGCCCCCTGGCCGCGGTGGCGGAACAGTTGCGCAGCCTGCTGCTGGTGCTGCTGCTGGCCCTGGTGCTGCGCTGGGGGGTGGTCGAGCCCCGCTGGATCCCGTCCGAGTCGATGCTGCCCACCCTGCAGCCCCGCGACCGGGTGCTGGTGTGGAAACTCGGCCACCGCCTCGGGCGAGCCCCCGGGCGGGGCGCGATCGTGGTGTTCCGGCCGCCGCCGCGCCTGATGGCCGCTGGCTACGACGGTGATGCCGCCCTGATCAAGCGGGTGGTCGGTCTGCCGGGGGATGTCATCGCCGTGGCGGACGGCCAGCTGCAGCGCAACGGGTCTGCCGTGCCCG
>CAMASU010000107.1 GCA_945861105.1 Synechococcus sp. UW140 | reverse complement strand
CGCCGCTGATCTTGAGCGTCGGGCCCCGGCGCAGAACCTCAGCTCCCCCGGCTGCCCATGGCACTGTGGTGCTGCTCGCCCCCGGCGGTTGAGGCCTCCCGGGCTTCGATGTCCGGCGCAGCGTTCCGGCTCCGTCGTTCCAGCCCCGGCACCAGCGCCAGCGAGGCCAGCAGCCCCAGGGCCAGGATCAGGGCGGCGGGAATCAGGGCGGCCCCGAGGCGTTCATCGCTGGCGTACTGGTAGACCCGCACCGAGAGGGTGTCGGAATCGAAGGGGCGCAGGGCGAAGCTGAGCGGCAGCTCCTTCACCACATCCACGAACACCAGCAGGGCCCCCACCAGCAGCGGCCCGCGCAGCAGCGGCAGGTGGACGCGGCGCAGCACGGCCCACCAGCCACAGCCCAGACCCGTGGCGGCCTCATCGAGGCTGGGGGGAAGGCGTTCAAGGGCGGCGTCGAGGCCCTGGCGGGCCACGGCCAGGAAGCGATCGGTGTAGCCCCACAGCAGCAGCAGCAGGGGAGCCACCCCTAGGGGGGCGCCGAGCAGCAGCAGGGCCAGGGCCAGTACGGCGCCGGGCACCGCGTAGCCCATGCCGGCCAGGAAGGCGAGGCGCCTCAGCCAGGGCTGGGGGAACCAGCGTCGGCCCAGGGCCAGCACCAACCCCGCCGCCAGGGTGAGCAGGGCGGCGGCGAGGGCCAGGGTGAAGCTCCGCAGGCCCAGGGCGGCCAGGTCCGCCGCATCGGCCGCCTGGAGCTGGTCATGGCTCAGCAGCATCCAGGCCAGGGGAAGCCCGAGGCTGAGGGCCGGTGGCACCAGGGTGACCAGCTGGGCCAGAAGGGCCCGCCAGCCGGTCAGGGTCCAGGGCATTCCCGCCTCGCTGTCGCCACCGGCCAGCCAGCGGCGGCTGCGGCGGCGCAGCTGCCGTTCGCAGGCCACCAGCAGGCTCACCAACGCCAACGTGATCAAGGCCAGACCCACGGCGCCGCGCGGATCGCCATCGCTCTGCCAGCGCTGCAGGATCGTGCCCGAGAGGGTGGGCACCCCGAGCAGTTCCACCGCCCCGAGCTCGTTCACCACCTCCATGCCGGCGAGGGCCACACCGGCGCCGATGGCGGGGGCGGCCATCGGCAGGGCGACCCGGCGGAAGCTCCCCCACGGACCCACCCCGAGGCTGCGGCAGGCCTCAAGCTGCCGCTGGCCGCCGGCGCTGAAGCTCTCGGTAGCCAGCAGAAACACATAGCTGTAGGTGCCGAGCACCAGCACCGCCGCCGCCCAGAGGTCGCCGTGCAGGCGCAGGCCGAAGCGGCTGCCCCCATCGATCAAGGTGGCGGCCAGCAGGTAGGGGGGGGCCGCCAGGGGCAGCAACTGGGCGATGCGCAGCAGGCGACGCCCCGGAAAGCTGCAGGCGGAGGTGAGCCAGCCGGTGGCCGTGCCGAGCAGGGCACCGCCGAGGCCCACGAGCAGCACCAGGCCGGCGGTGTGGGCGAGGGCTTCGCCGCCGCCCGCTCCCAAGCCTGCCAGGACTCCGTGGCCCAGCACGCTGCCGGAGACAGCCTCAGCTCCCCCCGCGCCGCCGGGGTCAGCACCGGCGTCGCTGCTGCCGATTCCGCCCAGCAGCGCGTAGGGGCCAAGGCCGAGGATCGGCCACAGGGCCAGAGCGGCCACCAGGAGGAGCAGCAGCAACAGGGGCCAGCGGCCCCGGCCGAAGCTCGCCCTCAGGCTCAGGCCTGGGCCAAGGAGGCTGGAGCCCAGGTGGAGGATGGCGGCGCGGGGGTTGCTGGTTCCGGAGTCCCTTCCCTGGTCGACCCGCCAGAGCGTTCTGACGCCTGATTCCACAGGGCCTGGTGGGGCAAGGGGTGGTTCGCTGCCGGTTCTTTGCCCCAACTGCGGCTTCAGGGCCATCCGGCCGCCCGCATCAGCTCCACGGCCTGGCCATTGCGGGCACCGAGTTGCTCGATCGGCACGCCATCGCCGCGCAGGGGCCCGAAGCCCTTCACCACCGGATCGTTGCCGCTGCCCACCAGGGGGTATTCATGATTGGCCTGGGCATAGCCGGCCCCGCCGCCCTCCGGGGAGGCCAGGAACTCCAGCAGCTTGCGGGCCGCCTCCGGATGGCGCGAATGGCGGGTCACACCGGCGCCGCTCACATTGATGTGGGCCGGATCGGGCACCACCACCTTCACGCCCTGCATCAGGGCCTTGTCCTCGGCGCCGCCATCGCCGGAGAGCATGCGGGCCACGTAGTAGCTGTTCACCACGCCCACGCCGCATTCGCCACGGGCCACGGCCCTGGCCAGGGTGGTGTCGGAGCTGAAGAAGGGGGGCTTGAGGTTGGCGATCAGGCCGCTGAGCCAGCGGCGGGTTTCGGCCTCGCCCCGCAGGATCAGCTGGTCGGCCACCAGCGACTGGTTGTAGACGCTGCGGCCATTGCGCAGGCAGAGGCGGCCCTTCAACTCCGGGCGGGCCAGGTCGGCGTAGGTACGGATCAAGGCGGGATCCACCTGCTTCGGGTTCACTACCACCACCCGTACCCGGCGGGTGAGGGCACTCCAGCGGCCGGCGGAATCGCGCAGTTCCGGCGGCACATCCCGGCGGATGGCCTCGGAGTTCAGCGGCTGGAAGAGGCCCTGGTCGGCGGCCCGCACCAGCCGGGCCGCATCCACCAGCACCAGCAGATCGGCGGGCGTCCGGGCTCCTTCGGTGCGCACCCGCTCGATCAGGGCGTCGTCCTTGCCCTCCAGCAGCTTCACCTGGATGCCGGTCTGCTCGGTGAAGCGCCGGTAGAGGGCCTGATCGGTGTTGTAGTGGCGGCCCGAATACACCCCCAAGCTGATCGGTTCGGCGGAGGGGGCAGGCCCTTGTCGGCAGCCGCCCAGCAGGGCGATCAGGCCAAGCCCCAGGTCCCACCACTGCTGGCGGAAGGATCGGCGCGGCGTTGGCGGGGGTATACCGGCTTCAGCGGCAAGGGCAGGGCGGCTGCGAAACGAGACGGGCATCCGTTGGACCGGAGGCGGCAAGGTTCAAGGAACCTAAGAAGTTCGCTCTGCTGGCTTCGTCCAGATGAACCAGTCCGTTGTGCCTTTGGTCACAGCGAGGAAGATGGAGCCTGGTGGTTGGACCACTTGCCGTTCAATCAGGATGGATCCGGGTGTTCAGCGGTGGTTGCGCACCCGCACGGGCACAAGAACCGGCGCCATCAGACCGCCGCCGCCGTTGTCATCGTCGGAGCCGAAAGCCAGCCACACCACGTAGCCGAGTAGTCCAATGGCAAACACGGTGAGCAGAAGTTCAGTCATGCCGGCCCTTCAATGACCCGTAGTCTAGCGGGGATGACCAGCCCTGTAGTAGCGAATGCTTCAACGGGGTGGGGGAAGCCGGCAGCTCCTGGAGAGCCCCCTTCAGCCGAAGCCCTTGCCCGCATCCTTCGCCACGCAGGCCTGCAGCTGGCGGCGCAGGGTGGGGTGGTCGAGGCCCTTGCCGATCAGCACCAGCTGGTTCTTGCGGGGGCCGCTCCAGTCGCTGTCGTCGAGCGAGAAGCGCTTGCCGGCCAGGTGGAACACGTGGCGCCGCTCGCTCTCGTTGAACCAGAGGATCCCCTTGGCGCGGAACACCCCCTTGGGCATCTGGTTATCGAGGAAGTTCTGGAACTTGCGCAGCGCGAAGGGGCCCTCGCTGGCGAAGGAGAGGGAGGTGAAGCCCTCGATTGTCTGGTGGTCGGGATGGGCGCCGTGATCGTGATCGTGGCCATGGTTGTGGCCATGGTTGTGGTCATGGTTGTGGCCATGGTTGTGGCCATGGTCGTGGCCGTGATCGTGATGCTGGCTGTGATCGTTGCTGTGATTGTGATCGTGGCCGTGCTGATGACCCTCGTGGCCGTGATCGCCCTCGGACTCATGCACGCAGACGCCGTGGTCGTGGTCGCAGGCCTCGTGGCTCTGCTGGGCCACCACCTTGTCGCTCTCGAACAGCCCCACGCTCAGCAGCAGCGGCAGGGGCACCTCCCCCTTCACCGAGCGCAGGATGCGGGCCTCGGGCTTGATCGCCAGCAGCTCCGCCTCCACCGCCGCCAGCCGCGCCTCATCGACCAGATCGCACTTGTTGAGCAGGATCATGTCGCTGTAGACCACCTGGGAGCGCGCCACCTCGCCTTCGAGAATCTCGGGGCCGAAGTTTTCGGCATCCACCAGGGTGATGATCGAATCGAGCCGGGTCAGGTCGCGCAGGTCGCTGCCCAGGAAGGTCATCGCCACCGGCAGCGGATCGGCCAGGCCGGTGGTTTCCACCACCAGGTAGTCCACCTTCTCAGGCCGCTCCAGGATGCGGTACACGGCCTCCAGCAGCTCGCCGTTGATCGTGCAGCAGATGCAGCCGTTGCTGAGCTCCACCATGTCGTCACCCGTGGCAACGACCAGGTCGTTGTCGATGCCGATCTCGCCGAATTCATTCACCAGCACGGCAGTCTTCAGGCCCTGCTGGTTGGTGAGGATGTGGTTGAGCAGCGTGGTCTTGCCGGCGCCGAGGAAACCGGTGAGGATCGTCACCGGCAGGCTGGTGGGCAGGGCCTCCATCACGGCATCGACGCCTGCGGCGGCCTGGCTGACCGAGGCATAACTGCCGGAGGGAGCTGTGGCCGGGGCTGAGGGGGCCGGGGCTGGGGGACGGGTGGTGGTCATCGGGAGTGGAGGGCTCAACGGCCGTAGGGTCGCCAGGGCCGACGCCCTGCCACGACGATAGACAGGGACCCTCAGCGCCCGGCTATGCCCCATCGGTTCCTCTCCGGCCGCTTCGGCCGCTTCGGCCGCCCCGCAGTCCGCCCCGCAGCCCGCTTCGGCCGCTCCGCCGCCCGCTCTGCCGCCCGCTTCGCCGTCCCCGCCGCCGACCGCCACCGGCTTGCTGGGGAATCCAGCGCCACCGCCCTGTTGCTGCGCTCCGCCCTGCTGTTGCTCCTGCTGCCGGGCTGCGCGCCGCAGCCGCTGGGGCGGGGCACGCCGGCAGGCCGCAGCGGCGAAGAGCTTCTGCCGGTGCTGGCCACCGCCGCCCCCGTGACCCTGCTGGCCCAGGGGGTCGGGGCCGGCTGCGCCCGGGTCGAGCCGCTGGTCTCCGGCGCCCACGACAGCCACGATCTGCACGCCACCCCGGCCGATCTGGTACGGCTGGGCCGCGCCCGGGTGCTGGTGATCAATGGCCTGGGCCTGGAGCATGAGCTGCCGACCCTGCTGCGCTCGGTGGCGAATTCCACCCTGCGGGTGGTTGACAGCAGCCGCGGCGTGACCCCGGTGCTGGTGCAGGGGCGCCCTGATCCCCACATCTGGCTCGATCCCCGGCGGGCGCTGGTTCAGGTGGAGACCATCCGCGACGGCCTGGTTGCCGCCGATCCCGGTTGCCGGGACCGCTACACCGCGAACGCCCGTGCGCTGCGGGTCTCCCTGCTGGACCTGGATCGGGAGCTGGCCGCCCAGCTGGCCCCCTTTCGCGGTGGGGTTGTGGTGGGCCCCCATGCGTTCATGGCCTCCTTCGCCGATCGCTATGGCCTGCGGGCCGAGGGCCTGGTGGCCACCCCGGAGATCAGCCCCAGCCCGGGCGACCTGCGGCGCGCGCTGGCGCTCCTCGCTCCAGCCGGCCCCCGGGCGCTGGTGCAGGAACCGGGCGAGTCCGCCGGCTCGATCGAGGCCCTGGGCCGCGATCTCGGGCTGGAGCCCGTGCCGTTTGATTCGATGGAGGCCGGCTTCGCCGGGGCCCCTCCGCCCGGGGTCTCCCCGCCCGTGGCCACCGCTGATCCCCTCGGGCCCTACGCCACGGTGCAGCGGGGCAATGCCCGGCAGCTCGTGGCGGCGTTCCAGACCTCCCTGGCCAGCGGGCAGGCTCCCTGAACCGGGGCTTCAGCCCGGCGGCAGCCAGAGGCTGAGGCGGGCGGGCTGCTGGATCGGGGTGGCCTCCAGGCTGGAGGCGTCGATCAGCACGGGGCGCGACTCCGGCGGAGGCCGGCGCACTCCCCCATCGTGTCCTGCGGGCCGGAGGGTGGTGAGCAGCTGCTGGGTGCTGGGATCGAAGTGGAGCCCGGCGCCGGGTTCCAGCTCCCAGCCCTCCAGCTGCCGTTGGCCCAGGAGGGCGCCCTGCGCATCGAGGGCCAGCAGGCTGAGCACCGGCCGCTCCTGACCATCCAGCAGCAGCAGCCACACCCGCTCGCCGCCGCCGGCACAGGCGCCCCCCACCACCGCGGCGCTGCCCAGCCAGAGCTGGCGCGGGGGGAGACCAGGTTCCACCCGCTCCAGGGAGCGGCGGTAATCGGGCCAGTGGCGCAGCAGCAGGGCCCGGCCGGAGCGGGGGCAGAAGGCCAGCAGGTCGCGGCTGCCCGGCAGCATCTGGCGCCGAGGCGGCCGGGGTGGCAGGTCGTCGAGGGCCAGGCCTTCGGCGGTGGGCACCACCACGCCTCCCCCTTCCGGCAGCAGCCGCATCGCCCCGCCGGCCCGCAGGGGCAGATCGAGGCGCCCACCGGAACGGGGCAGCAGGGTCACCACCTCCTGGGCCCCTCCGGAGCTCTGCACCAATAGGTCGCCGCGGCGGTTGCTGCTGAGGTGGGCGAAGAGCAGCCGCCCCCGCACCAGGGGCCGAGGTGGTTCGATGGCAGGACGGCGCGCCGCCGCGTCGGCTGGAACCACGGCGGGCTGCCGCAGCCCCACCCGCCAGATCGACACGGTGCCGTCGGCGTCCTCGCCGCTGAAGGCCACCCCCGAGCCGTCCCCCTGGGGTTCCACGCTCTGCAGTCGGGGC
>CAMASU010000106.1 GCA_945861105.1 Synechococcus sp. UW140 | reverse complement strand
CCAGCTGCCCCGGCGGGATGCGCGACACCATGGCATACACCCGTTGATCGAACCCAAGGTCGGCCGTCATGGGGCTGGGGCCGTCATGGTGAATACGCTGCGGGGTTCCCCTGCCCCTGCCGCCGGCCATGCCCCTGCTGCCCCGCCGCTTCGAACGGCTGCAGACCGTGCTCAACCGGCGCATGGCCGACCTGACGGTGGTGCTGGAGGCGGTCGAGAAGCCCCACAACCTTTCGGCGATCCTGCGCAGCTGCGATGCGGTGGGGGTGCTGGAGGCCCATGCCGTCAGCCTGGCGGGTCGGCCGCGCACGTTCAACAGCACGGCCCAGGGCAGCCAGAAGTGGGTGCCGCTGCGGGACCACGGCAGCATCGAGGGGGCCCTGCTGCAGCTGCGGCAACGGGGCTTTCGGCTCTATGGCACCCACCTGGGCACGGCTGCGGTCGATTACTGCCAGTGCGATTTCACGGGCCCGACGGCGTTTGTGCTGGGGGCCGAGAAGTGGGGCCTCAGCCCGGCGGCGGCGGCCCTGGTGGACCAGGGGCTGTTCATTCCCATGGGTGGCATGGTGCAGTCGCTGAATGTGAGCGTGGCGGCGGCGGTGCTGCTGTTCGAAGCCCTGCGGCAACGCCAGGCGGCGGGCCTGGTGCCCCAGGCGGGTGAAGGGCTCAGCCCTGATCTGTACCGCCGCACCCTGTTCGAGTGGGCCTATCCGGAGGTGGCCCGCTGGTGCCAGCGCGAAGGCCGCGACTATCCGGCCCTGGATGGGGAGGGCAACCTGCTGGAACCGCTGCCAAGGCATGTGAAGCTGCGCTGCTGAGGCACCACAGGGCAAGGGATCCAACCATGCCGATGGTGGCCAGCAGGATGAAGAACACAGCAAGCTCCCTGGCTCCGCGCGCCACAGTGGGTTCGCCACCCCCCACCGCAACAAAGAGGAGTCCATAGGCGATGCCATGGACGGCACCCTCGGCTGCCACCTGTCTCAGCGGCACGCGTCTGCCGGCAAGACGCCGATGGAGCAACACCTGCAGTCGGCGGTTGGCGATGAGTGCACTGCCGGCAAAGGCGATCGGAAGCACCACGCATCGCGGCGGCGGCGGCCAGTCGGCACCAGCGAAGGCCACGGCGGTCATCAGCACGAAGAAGACCGCTGCGCAGGTGATCGAGATTTGGCGTGGAGTGACCCGCATGGCGCGTCTCTGAGGCTGGACGGTGGTGTCCACCTTGACCGGGGAGGGAATCTGCGGCACACCTGCGGCAGCCGAACACGTAGGGTGCAGCTCCTTCAGGCGCCTTGATGCGTCTCCTGGACTGACTTGAGCCCCCTGTTCCCCCCTTCCGTCCGCCTCACCCAGCCGACCGAGGCGTTGCCCAGCAAATCTGAGCTGCTCGCCTGCCTGCCCGCCGAGCTGACGCGCTTTGACCCGGTCAAGGCCTGGGGCAGCCTCGCCCTGTCCCTGGGCCTGTCTGTGGTGGCCTACGGCCTGGGCAGCCAGATCCCACTCACGGCGGCCGCCATCCCCCTCTGGCTGCTGTATGCCGTCGTCACCGGCACGGTGGCCATGGGCTGCTGGGTGCTGGCCCATGAATGCGGCCACGGGGCCTTCCATCCCAACCCGCGGGTCGAGACGGCGGTGGGCTTCACGCTGCACAGCCTGCTGCTGGTGCCTTACTTCAGCTGGCAGCACAGCCATGCGGTGCACCACGCCAATTGCAATCAGCTGCAAGGCGGCGAAACCCATGTGCCGCCGCGGGCCGACTCACCGGCCGGCCGGCAGGTGGCGGCCCAGCACGAACAACTGGGGCCCCTCGGCTATGGCCTGTGGGCCCTGGTGACCCATCTGCTGGTGGGCTGGCCCCTGTACCTGTTCCTGGGGGTGGCGGGCGGTGAGCATTACGGCGAGACGACGTCGCACTTCTGGCCCAGCCGCCACAGCAGCGGCCAGCGGCCCCTGTTCCCGGCCCGGCTGCATCCGGCGATCGTGCGTTCGAGTCTGGGGGTGGTGGCAGCGCTGCTGGCGCTGGTGGCGGCGGCGGCCTTGAGCTCACCGGCGCGGGTGCTGGCCGTCTACGGGCTGCCTTACCTGGTGGTGAACGCCTGGCTGGTGGCCTACACGTGGCTGCAGCACACCGACCTCGACATCCCCCATTACGACGCCAGCGACTGGACCTGGGCCAAGGGCGCGCTGCAGACGGTCGACCGACCCTACGGGCCGCTGCTGAACCTGCTGCACCACGGGATCGGCTCCACCCACGTGTGCCATCACATCAACCCGCGCATTCCCCACTACCACGCCTGGCGCGGCAACGACCTGTTGCGCCAGCGTTACCCCGGGCTGGTGCGCCACGACTCCACACCGATTCACCAGGCCCTGTGGCGGGTGGCCAGCCGTTGCACCGTGGTCGACCAGGCCATCCCCGGCGAGGGTTACTTCTACGGCAGCTGATGTTCCGCTTCAGGCGAGCTTGCGGCGCAGCAGCGGCCGGATGAGCAGCAGCAGACCGAAGGCGAAGAGTGCGAGCACGAACAGGCAGCCGAAACCGCTGACGCTGCCGTAGGGGGCCTGGAGCACGGGGCCGGCGAATGACCAGGTGCCGCCATAGGCGGCGCGGATGGGTTCGATGGCGAAGGTGAGGGGATTGAGCCCGGCGATCCAGGCCAGCCAGGGGGGCATGAACCGCATCGGCGCCAGGGCGGTGCTGCTGAACAGCAGGGGCAGATTGAGCAGCAGGGTCACGGCGAGCAGTTCCACATGGCCGGGCAGGGCAAAGGCCAGGCCGACGCTGAGGCTGGTCATGGCGGTGATCAGCAGCAGCAGGGTGAGAAGCACCACCGGCAGGGTGAAGCCCTGGGGCCAGCCGTAACCCATCGCCCCGGCCAGCAGCACGATGACCAGGCATTGCACCAGGGTGACGCTGGCAATGTTGACCACCGTGGCCAGCACGATCGAGCTGCGCGAATGCAGGGGCGCCACCAGCAGCCGGTTGAGGAAGCCGAATTCGCGGTCGAACATCAGCGGCAGGCCGGCGTTGAGGGCGGCACCGAAGGCGGTGAACACAATCACGCCGGCCGCCAGAAAGCGGCCATAGCCCATGCCAGCCGGCAGGCCAGTGGCGGGGGCATTGCTGAACAGGGCCCCGAAGAGCACCAGCCAGAGGATCGGCTGCAGCAGACCCACCACCAGGCTGGTGGGACGCCGTTGCAGCTGCAGGAACAGGCGGCGGCTGAGGGCGCCGGTTTCCTGCAGGCGATGGGCGATCGACAAGGGACAACCCCGCAACACGGGGCGCATTCTGGTCAGAACGGCAGAAAGATGTCGTTGCTGGTGGCCTGCCGCTGGGGTGCCTGGTTCTGGCTGGCCCGCGGCAGGGCGAGGGCGAGGGCGAGCAGGCCAAAACCGAACAGCAGGTGCAGGGCGCCCACACAGAGGGAAATGACCAGCACCACCACCGCGATGAGCCGCTCGAGGATGCCCATCACCTCATCGGTGTTGGCGGCACCCTTCTGCCAGAGCAGCACGATCACACCGAGCAGCAGGGCGGAGGTGAGCATGGCCGCAGCAGCCACCGACGACGATCCACCACCCTAGGCCTCAAAAACGGTGGCGCGGTGTCGAAGCACACCAAGACTCAGACGCGGCCATCGTCAGAACGGCGGCAGCCATCGAGATTGCGGCGGAACAGCACCACCTGCCGGCCGAAGCGCCGGGGCCGATCGTCTGGGGCAATGGACGGATCCAGCATCCAGCCCACCAGATGCAGCAACTCGTGGCGCGACTGCTGATAGCAGCCATGGAAGGTGGCCTCTTCAAGCTGGTGTTGCAACCGTTCCAGCCGCTGCCGCCGGGCGAGGGCCAGGGCCGGCGGCAGGGGTCGGTGCAGACTGCGTTCCACCAGTTGGTGGCCATTGAGCAGCAACCGCTCGTTGGCCAGCAGGCGGCCGGGGCGGCCCCGTTCCTGCAGCCAGGGCACCAGCACCGCGATCAGGGCGAGCTTGAGCAGCAGCGGCGGACCGAGCATCACGGTCAGCGACCGCAGCACCGGACGCAGGCGGGGGTGAGACGAGGCCACCGCAACCGGTGCCTGGGGATTGATTTTTTATAGGGGGTTTTCGGCCGCTTGCCGGCCCCGGCGACTCAGCTGCGGCCGTCGCGACTCACCCAGGCATCCAGACCTTCCCCCAGAAACGACAGGCCCAGCACCAGCACGAACATGGCCAGGCCGGGATACAGGGCAGTCCACCAGATGCCGGTGGGCAGGGCGGTGAGGGCCTCCTGCAGGTCGCTGCCCCATTCGGGCACGCTGTCGGGCAGGCCCAGGCCCAGAAAGCCGAGGCCACCGAGCACCAGCACGGCATCGGCGGCATTGAGGGTGAGCACCACCGGCACCGAGGTGATCACGTTGCGGAACAGGTAACGACGCAGGATCCAGAGGGGACCGGCCCCGAGGCTCTGGGCCGCCTCGATGAACAGTTCGGCCTTGACCGAAGCCGTCTGGTTGCGCACCACCCGAAAGTACTGGGGGATGTAGACGACGCAGAGGGCCGCGGCGGCATTGGGCAGGCCGCGGCCGAGCAGAAAGGCCAGCACCACCGACAGCAGCAGCACCGGCAGGGTGTAGAGGGTGTCCATCAGCAGCACCAGCAGCCGATCGACGGGGCCGCCGAGGTAACCACTGAGCATGCCCAGGGGCACCCCCACCACGAGGGCCAGCAGCAGGGCCAGCAGCACCACCTGCAGGGCCACACCGGCACCCGAGAGGGTGCGGACGCAGACGTCACGGCCGAGGCGATCGGTGCCGCACCAATGGGCCCAGCCGGGGCCGGCATAGATGGGCTGGTCGAGGCCTGTGTTGGGATCAGGCAACCAGCCGAGGGCCACCAGCGGACCGGTGAGCAGGGCGACGAGCAGATAGGCGATCACCACCCACACGCCAACCCGGGCGAGGCGGCCCGAAAGGCTGCGGGGCCGCCAGGCCAGCAGGGCCACCAGGGGGTTGGGCAGGGTGCCGTTCACGGGGCGGAGCTTATCGTGCTGCAGCAGATCTGCTGCAGCTTGTGCGGGTATTGATCGTCGATGACGACCCCGCCCTGCGGCGGTTGCTGGTCAACGAACTGTCAGAGGCGGGGTACAGCTGTGCCGAGGCGGCCACGGGCACCCAGGCCCTGGCGCTGGCCAGCGGCAGCCCCACCGATGTGGTGGTGCTCGACTGGACCCTGCCCGATGTGAGCGGTGTGGAGGTGTGCCGGCGGTTGCGGGCCGATGGCATCGGCACACCGGTGCTGATGCTCACGGCCCGGGATGACGTGCGTGAACGGGTCGAAGCCCTCGATGCCGGCGCCGACGATTACCTCACCAAGCCGTTTTCGCTGGAAGAACTGCTGGCACGGCTGCGGGCCCAGCTGCGGCGGGGCGAGCTGCAGCCGGGGGGACCGGATGAGCCCCTGCGCCATGGGCCGCTGCTGCTTGATCCAGCCAGCCGGGAGGTGCGGCTGGAGGGGGCGGCGGTGCATCTGACGCTGCGCGAATACACATTGCTCGAGGTGCTGCTGCGCCATGCCGAACAGGTGCTGACGCGCCAGGACCTGCTGGCGGCGGTGTGGGGCGAACCGTTCGATGGCGACCCCAGCCTGCTGGATGCCTATGTGCGCTATCTGCGGCGCAAGCTGGAGCCACCGGGGGCGCCGACCCTGATCCAGACGGTGCGGGGGGTGGGCTTCATGTTGCGGGAGGGTCCGGCGCGGGGCTGAGGGCCAAGGGCAGGTGCAGGCGAAAGTCGGCACCACCGCCGGGGGCATCGGCCACCGTCACCGTGCCGTCCATGGCGGTCATCAGCAGCCTCACCACCGCCAGGCCGATGCCACTGCCGCGGGTGTCGACGGCGGAACTACCCCGCACGAAGCGTTCAAAGATGCGGTCGCGGTCGGCGGCATCAACGCCGGGCCCATGGTCACGGATGCTGAGCACCCCGGCGGCGGCGGCAAGGTGCACGGGGCCGGTGCTGTAGCGCAGGGCGTTATCGACCAGGGCGGCGAGGCATTGCTGCAGCCGATCGGGATCAGCAAGCAGGGATGGCAACGGCGGCTCGGCGGGACCATCGAGCCGCAGGCGGCCGGCGGCGAGGGGGGCCAGGCGTTCGTAGAGCAGCAGCAGGGCCTCGTCTGCATCAACGGGGTGCAGGCGCAGGGCGAGCCGACCGGCGTCCTGGCGGGCGATGTCGAGCAGATCACTCACCAGCAGCGCCATGCGTTCGGCTTCGGCATGGATCTGCTCGATGGTGCGCAGCGGCTGCCCGGCGGGCAGCTGGCGACGCAGGCCCTGGGCGCGACCCGAGATGAGGGTGATGGGGGTGCGCAGCTCGTGGGCGACACCATCGACGAACGACCGTTCGCGGTCCCAGGAGGCGGCGAGGCGGTCTTGCAGGGCGTTGAAGGCCACGACGATGGGCTGCAGCTCCCGGGGCTGATCGTCGGGAAGCAGCGGCTGGCGACCGAGGGAGCGGCTGGTGATGCCGGCGAGGTCGTCACCAAGCCGCTGGAGGGGCCGCAGCAGGCCCTGGCGCAACACCAGCCGCAGCAGGGCACTGGTGAACAGGCTGGTGGTGCCGGCGGCGGCGATCAGCAACCATTGGCCGAGCCATTCCTTCTGGATCGAAGCGGTCACGTCCTGCCGCAACAGCAGGCTGAGGCGGGTGCCGGGGGCGACGGTGGTGGTGGTGATGCTCTCGAGCCACTGGCGCCCCAGACCGTCGCGCTGCAGAACCTGGCCATGGGGGGGCTGCAGCTCCAGCAGTTGCACCTCAAAGCCGAGGGCCTG
>CAMASU010000105.1 GCA_945861105.1 Synechococcus sp. UW140 | reverse complement strand
GGTGAGGCGTGCCTGGCGGCGGGGGGTCTCGACTGACGTGCTAGCCGAACGCTACCGGGCAGGGCAAGGTCAGCGGCTGTACCAGAACACGCAACGCACGCCGTCGGGTTCAAGGGTCCAGCCCTGACGGCGGTAGAAATCGACCACGTCGGGGTCGGCGAAGAGGGTTGCGCGCTCGACCCCCATGATCTGCAGCCGTTCGACGATGACCTGCATCATCCCGCGGCCGAGGCCTGAACGCTGGTAGAGGGGATGGATGGCCAGGTCCCAGATGGTGGCATCGAGCACGCCATCACCGGTGCAGCGGGCAAACCCCACCAGACGCGGCACCCGCGGATCGTGGCGCCAGAGGCCCACCACCAGCAGGCTGTTGTCGAGGGCCCGCCGCACCCGTCGCAGGGGCCGACGGCTCCAGCCGACGGCGTCGCACAGCTGCTCAAGTTCCACCAGGTCGATGGGCCGCTCGAAGCTGGCCACCAGCCGCATGCGGTCGCTGGCAATGGGCAGCTCGCGGCAGGTGCTGCCGTACAGACCCTGCAGCAACGGATCGTCCGGGGCAGTGGTGGGGCCGACGGCCGGGGACGAAACCATGGCTGCTGCTGATCGCCGGCGGCGGTGTGGTGTGACTGGGTTGCTGGACTGTAGTCAGGCCGCGGCCCTCAGAGGCTGGCCAGCCCCCGCTCCTGTAGCGCCGCCAACTGGGCGTAGAGCCCCCCCTGGCGGCGCAGCTCCTCGTGGGGTCCCTGTTCGACCACTTCGCCACGGCGCAGCACGACGATGCGATCGGCCGCCTCGACGGTGGCCAGGCGGTGGGCGATGACGATGGCGGTGCGGCCGCTGAGCATCCGTTCCAGGTCCCGCTGCAGGGTGGCCTCCGTCGAGGGGTCGAGGAAGGCCGTGGCCTCATCCATCACCAGCACCGACGGATCGCGCAAGGCGACACGGGCGACGGCCAGCAGCTGCCGTTCCCCCGAACTGAGGTTGCCGCCCCGTTCCCGCAGGGGGGTGTCGAGCCCCTGGGGCAGGTGGTTCAGCAGACCCTCGAGGCCCAGCTCGTGGCAGTGGCGGGCCAGGCTGGCGTTGCTGATGTCGGCCCCCAGCCGCAGGTTGTCGGCGACGGTGCCGCTGAACAGGAACGTGTCCTGCAGCACCACCCCCAGCTGACGCCGCAGTTCGGCCAGCGGCAGCTCGCGGATGTCGACCCCATCCAGCAGGATGCGGCCCTGCTGGGGTTCATAGAGCCGGCAGAGCAGGCGGATGATGGTGCTCTTGCCCGACCCCGTCGGCCCCACCAGGGCCACGTGCTCGCCGGGGCTGATCTGCAGCTGCAGCCGGCGCAGGATCAGTTCGTCGGGCCGGTAGCCGAAGCTGACGTCGTCGAACACCACCGCCCCGCCGCCGCCATCACGGACCGGTGGCAACGGCCGACCGGCCGCCAGGTCGGGTTCGGTCTCGATCTCCCGCAGCTCACCGATGCGTTCGATGGCGGTGAGGCCCCCCTGCAGCTGGGTGAACCGTTCGGCCATCTGCCGCAGGGGATCGAACAGGCGCTGGGAATAAAGAATGAAGGTGGTGAGGGTGCCGAGGCCGATGACCCCGGCGGTGACAAGGCTGCCCCCCAGGGCCAGCACCAGGGCGATGGCCACCAGCGCCACCCACTCGAGCAGGGCCGAGATCGCACTGTCGTAGAAGACCGTGCCATCAACGGCATGGCGGTAGCGGTCGTTGGTGCGGGCGAAGGCGGCACTGTTGTAGTCCTCGCGGCGGAACATCTGCACCACATCGAGCCCCTGCAGGTTCTCCTGCAGGTCGGCATTGAGCTGCGACAGTTCTTCGCGCACGCGGTAGTTGGCGCGGCGGTAGCGCTGCTGCAGGCGGATCACCAGCCAGCCCACCGGCAGCTGCAGGGCCAGGAGCATCAGCCCCAGCCGCGGTTCGGTCGACAGCATGAGGGTGGCGATCACCACCAGGGTGACCACATCGGCCAGCACCCCGATGGCACCGGTGCCCACCAGTTCGGTGAGGGCCTCGACATCACTGGTGAGGCGGGTGAGCATCTTGCCCACCGGTGTGCGGTCATGCACCGCCAGGGGAAGGGCCAGGGCATGGCCGAAGAGATCGGTGCGCAGGCGGTGGGTGAGGCGCTGGCCGATGGTCTGCACCATCAGGCTCTGGCTGCCCTGCAGCAGCAGCCGCACCGCCACCGCCAACAGCAGCAGCACCACCAGCTGGCCCACCGCCTGGCCCACGGGCAGGCTCTGCAGCCACGACCAGCCCGGCTCGCGGCGGAGCACCGCAATGGTCTGACCCACCAGCAGGGGCTGAATGGCGCTGGATGCCGCCACCGGCACCAGCAGCAACAGCGCCAGTGCCACCCGGCGGCGGTCGGGGCGCACGTACGGCAGCAGGCTGCGCAGCCGCCGCAGATCCTGGGAGGCGGCCATCAGGCGGTCACCATCGCCATGGCCTGCACCAGCTGCTGCAGGCGGCCGTCGTCAAGACGCAGGGCGAGGGGATGGCCGATGAGACGGGCGGTGCTGTGGAACAGATCCTCGATGGCGATGAGGCCGTTGTCCCGCAGGGTGCGGCCGGTGGCCACCAGATCGACGATGGCCTCGGAGACGCCGGTGAGCGGCCCCAGCTCGACCGAACCCGTGAGATGGATGAGGTCAACCGGCAGATCGAGGGCATCGAAATAGTCGGCGGCGCAGCGGGTGAACTTGCTGGCCACCCGGCAATGGGGGGGCAGGTCGGCGGCACGGCGGTAGGGGCTCGATTCCTTCACCGCCACCGCCATGCGGCAGCCGCCGAAGCCAAGGTCGAGCAGCTGCGCCACCGGCCGCTGCTGCTCCCGCAGCACGTCGTAGCCCACCACCCCCAGCTGCGCCTGGCCGTAGGTCACATAGACGGGCACGTCGCCGTTGCGCACCAGCAGCGCCCGGGCCGTGCCGCAGGCGCTGGGCACCATCAGCAGACGGTTGTCGGGGTCGGTGATGGCGCTGAAATCCAGACCGGCGGCGGCGAAGCGCCGCACCGCATCCTTGAGCAGAGCCCCCTTGGGCAGCGCGACGGTGATCATGGCCGGTCCCACCGGGGTCGGACTCTAACGAGCGGCAGCGCGGCATCCGCCAGACTGCAGCGGTCAGCCCGCTACGGCCGCCTGCCATGGCCCTCGAGATCGTTCGACTGCCGGTGCTGCGTGACAACTATGTGTTCGTGCTGGCCGACCGCGACGGCGGCCAGGCGGCGGTGGTGGATCCAGCGGTGGCGGCACCGGTGATCGACTGGCTCGAGGCGGCGGGCTGTGAACTGACGGTGGTGCTGCAGACCCACCACCACAGCGATCACATCGGCGGCACCCCCGAACTGCTGCAGCGCTGGCCCCGGGCCGAGGTGTGGGCGGCGGCGAGCGACCGGGAGCGCATCCCGTTCCAGACCCGCAGCCTGGCGGACGGCGATCGGCTCGAGCTGCTGGGGCGGCCCGTGGAGGTGCTGCTGGTGCCCGGCCACACCCGCGCCCACCTGGCCTACGTGCTGCCGGCCAGCGGCGACGCCGGTCCGGAGCTGTTCTGCGGTGACACCCTGTTCGCCGGTGGCTGCGGACGCCTGTTCGAAGGCACCCCCGCCCAGCTGTTCTCCTCCCTGGAACGGCTGGCGGCCCTGCCGGGCGACACGCGGGTGTGGTGCGCCCACGAGTACACCGAAGCCAACCTGCGCTTTGCCGCCAGCGTCGACCCGGCCAACAACGACCTGCAGCAGCGGATCACGGCGGTGGCGGCCCTGCGGGCGGCGGGAACAGCGACGGTACCGTCGCGCATCGATCTCGAACGGGCGACGAATCCCTTTCTGCGCTGCCGCACCCCGGCCCTGCAGCGGGCGATGGGCCAGCAGGATCCGGTGGCGGTGCTGGCCGAACTGCGCCGCCGCAAGGACGGGTTCTGACTGTCGGAGATGATGGCGCCAACGGCGGCAGGCACGTGATCGAAGCAGTGGTGACCGACGGGGCGCCGGCACCGGTGGGGCCCTACAACCAGGCCGTCAAGGCCGGTGGGCTGCTGTTCTGCTCGGGCCAGATCGCCCTCGATCCGGCCGCTGGCGCCCTGGTGGGCGACGGCGATGTGGAGGCCGAAACCCGCCAGGTGCTGGCCAACCTGGTGGCGGTGCTGCAGGCCGCCGGCAGCAGCCCGCAGCAGGTGGTGCGCACAACGGTCTTTCTGACCGACCTGGCGGATTTCGGCCGGGTGAATGCCCTCTATGCCGAGGTGTTCGACGGGCCCGTGGCGCCAGCGCGGGCCTGCGTGCAGGTGGCCGCCCTGCCGAAGGGTGCCCGGGTCGAGATTGATTGCGTGGCCCTGCTGGGCTGACCGTCAACCGGCGGTCATGGGGAGGCCCGTTCGCTGAGGTCAAGCCAGCGCAGTTCAGCGGCTTCGATGCGGCCGCTGAGGTCGGCCAGGGCCTGGGTCAGCTCCTCGAGGCGGCGGAAGTCGGCCCCCGCCAGGTCGGCCTGCAGCTGGGCCCGCTCGGCTTCCCAGGCCGGCAGCTGCTGCTCGAGGCCGGCCAGTTCCCGTTGCTCATGGCTCGACAATCCCTTACGGCCCGGACTGGCGGAACGGCGGGTCGTGGGCGGCGGCGGCGGGGCTGCAGCGGTTCGAACGGCGGCGGCTTGAGCATCGGCGGCACGGCGATGGTCGAGCCATTCGCTGTAATTCCCCTCGAACCGTTCGATCACACCGCCGGGGCGGAAACAGAAGAGGCGATCGACGGTGCGATCAAGAAACCAGCGGTCGTGGGAGACGACGACGACACAACCGCGGAAGTCTTCGATGAATTCCTCCAGCACCGTGAGGGTGGGAATGTCGAGGTCGTTGGTGGGTTCATCGAGCAGCAGCACATTCGGGTCGGCCATCAACAACCGGCAGAGGTGCAACCGCCGCCGTTCGCCCCCCGACAGGCGACCGACGGGGCTGTGCTGCTGCGCCGGAGGAAAGAGGAACCGTTCCAGCAGCTGGGAGGCGGTGACGGTCTGGCCTGGCGCCAGGGTGATGCGTTCGGCGACTTCACGGATCACATCGATCACCCGACGGTCGTCGTGCAGATCTTCGGAGTGCTGATCGAACCGACCGATGACGACGGTGTCGCCGATCTGCAGCTCACCGCTGCCGGGCACAAGTCGACCGGCGAGCACATCGAGCAGGGTGGATTTGCCCATGCCGTTGGGGCCGATGATGCCCACCCGGTCCTCACGGCTGAAGCTGTAGCTGAAGTCGTGCAGCAGCCGGCGGCCACCGCGGTCGACGGCGATGGCTTCGGCTTCGATCACCGTGCGGCCCAGGCGGCGGCCGCCACCGGCGAGGCTCACCCGCGAGGCCTCATGGCGGAAGGTCTGCTGCTGCTGTTCGGCGATGCGCTGGATGCGGGCCTTCTGTTTGGTGCTGCGGGCCTTGGGGCCCCGCCGCAGCCACTCCAGTTCGCGGCGCATCAGGCCCCGATGGGCCCGTTCCCGCTGGGCTTCGGCCGCCAGTTCGGCGCTGCGCAGGTCGAGGTAGGCGGCGTAGCTGCCGGGGTAGCGGCGCAGCTGACCGTCTTCCAGGGCGACGATCGCCTCAACGACACGGTCGAGCACATAGCGGTCGTGGGTGATCAGCACCAGGGCGCCGGCGAAGCGGCCCAGAAATCCCTGCAGCCACTCGCTCGCTTCGGCATCGAGGTGGTTGGTGGGTTCATCGAGCAGCAGAACATCGGGCTCGGCCACCAGGGCCGCCGCCAGGGCCAGCCGGCGGCGGTAGCCACCCGACAGGTCCCCCACCCGCCGGTCGTGGTCGACGATGCCCAGCCGCTGCAACACCTCGCGGCACTGCTGCTCAAGCGACCAGGCGTTGCGTTCGTCCATGCGGGCCGTGAGCGCCCCCAGTTCCCCGAGCAGGGCCGGATCGGAGGGCTGTTGCTCAAGGCGACGGCCCACGGTCTCGTAGGCCCGCACCAGCTGCAGCTTTTCGCCGCTGTCGGCGAACACCTGCTCGACCACCGTGCGGTCGGGATCAAAGGCGGGGTTCTGATCCACCAGCACCACCCGCAGCCGCGGTGGCCGCAGCACCCGCCCGCGGCTGGGGGGTTCGAGGCCGGCCATCATCCGCAGCAGGGTCGACTTGCCGCAGCCATTGGCACCGATCAACCCCAGCCGTTCCCGTGGGCCCAGATCCAGGTCGGCGGCCTGCAGCAGGGTCTTGACCCCCACGTCCTTGCCGACGCCCTCAAGACGGATCACGCTGCCGACGGCACTGGTGTGAGCCTCTCACGGCACCCCCGACGGCCCCCTGACGGCGCCCTGTGATTCTATTGAGAATGAAACGCATTACGATCGGTCCCGTCTGACCGCCGCCCTCCATGGCCATCAACTTCCGGGTGCTGCATCGCGCCCTGGTGCCGATCGCCTCCGTCCCCCTGCTGCTCACCGCCTTCACCGGTGCCCTCTACAGCGTGCTGCGGGCGCTCGACATCAAGCCGCCGTTCTGGGTGATGCGGCTGCACATCGGCCGTTTCGGGATGTTGAACCTCAAGCCCTGGTATTCGGTGCTGCTGGCGGTGTGCACCCTCGTGCTGGTGCTCAGCGGCCTGGGGATGTACGCCCTGCCGTCCCGCCGCAGGGCACGGGCAGCTGCCGCTGCGGCGGGTGATCAGGACTCCTGATCGCGGCAGCTTCTCCACAGGGGGGCACCGCTTTTCCACCGCTGACGGGGGGTTTTCCACCACCCCAGGGGGTGTGGGCCGCCGCGACGGCAGCCCGGACGGCCACCGCTGTGGGATCCGCCCCTCCCCTTG
>CAMASU010000104.1 GCA_945861105.1 Synechococcus sp. UW140 | reverse complement strand
GCCGCGCAGCTGGACCGCCAGGTCCCCATCGCCGGGCCCCCATTCGATCAGGGCCAGGGGGCCGGAGCCCTGGGCCGCGAGCCGGTCGAAGAGGGGCAGCAGCTGGCGGGCCAGCAGTTCGGCAAAAGCCGATCCAAGGGCCGGTGAGGTGACGAAGTCACCCCGGGGCCCGAAGCGCACGTGGCCAGCGCCGTAGTACCCGTGCTCTGGATCATGCAGCAGCCACTGCAGCAGCTGGGGCCAGCCCACCGGCCTTCCCCGCCGTTGCAGGCGCCGGGTGAGCCAGCTGTCGGCGGGGGGGCTGGTCACAGGCGCATCGTGAATCGGTGACAATGCATCCTTGCGTTTCCTCCCCGCCGTCCATGGTGCGTCGCCTGCTGGTGCTCACGGCTCTCGTGCTGGGGCTGCAGGCCCTCTGGCCGGCGGCGGCGATGGCTTACGACAACCCCGACCTCTTGCCCGACCATCCGACGCCGGTCATTGACCTGGCCAGGGCCCTCACCGATCCCCAGCGGAGCCAGCTGGAGGGCCAGCTGGATGATTTCGAGGAGCGCAGCGGCTGGAAGCTGCGGGTGCTGACCCAGTACGACCGCACCCCCGGCAAGGCCGTGCGCGACTTCTGGCAGCTGGATGAGCGCAGCCTGCTGCTGGTGGCTGATCCCCGCGGCGGCAATTTGCTGAATTTCAACGTCGGCGATGCCCTCTTCGCCCTCATGCCCCGCACCTACTGGGTCGAGCTGCAGACCCGCTATGGCAACCAGTACTACGTACGCGACCACGGCGAGGACGGGGCGATCCTCGCGGCCCTGGGGGCGGTGGAGACCTGCCTTGAACGGGGCGGCTGCCAGGTGGTTCCCGGTCTGCCGCAGGAGCAGTGGCTGCTCACCCTGTGCAGCTCGATCCTGGGGGGCCTGATCGTGGGTGTGGTGGCGTACCCACGGCAGCCCGATCGGGTCATCGCCTGGGGCTGGGTGCTGTTGCTGTCACCCCTGTGGCTGATGCTCTTCGGTGTCTTCGGCGTCGCTCCGGTGGTGACCCGCACCCACGAGTGGCTTCCGCTGGCCCGCAATGGCCTTGGTTTCGTGGTGAGCGCCCTGGGGGCTTATCTGCTTGCCCAGTGGCGCCTGTTCCCGCGGGAACAGGGCGATGGCAATGGGTGACTCGTTGTTAGTGATCAATCGTGGGTGATCAGTTGTCCTGAAGATCCTTCAGGGCACAGTCAAGGCTGCCGTCCTGGCAATTGCTGTCTGTCACCTTGGCCAGGGGCAGGCGATTGCGCAGCCGCACAAGATTGGCCTGATAGAAGCGCTGCAGCTCTTCAAGGCGTTTGACGGGCTGTCCGTAATAGCTGCTGCCCCGCAGGGTGGGGAACGAGGCCCACTCGGGCGCCAGCAGGGCAGCCAGTTCAGCATTGAGCTCGCCACGGTCGGCGAGGGGCAGGGCCCCCCGGCGGGCGATCAGGTAAAGGGCGGCCTGATCCTGCACCTGCGGACCGAAGCCCGGGAGGTTCATGGCCCGGGTGACGAGGCCCCAGGTGGCAGGCATGAACTGATAGGCGCCGGCAGCCGCGCTCGCATACCCGGAGGTGTAGTTGACACGGTCAGGATGGCGCTCGAGGCTTGACATCAGCCCTCCGCCGAACATCACGCGGTAGCCGAGATCGGTGCCTTCCTTCCAGGTGCCTTCGGCGTAGCGGATGGTGTTCAGCAGGGCCCGCCGCTCGGGGGTGATCGCGAAGTACCGCGGCATGGCCGGGAACCCCGGGAAGGTGAGGCGGGGGAGGCTCAGCTGAGCCACTGAACGCTCATCCACGCGCACGGGTTGGCCGGCACCGGCCGGGAGCTGCTCGGTGGCACGGGTCGGCCCAGCGGCGACGGCGGCCAGCAGGCCTCCGCACAGGGAAAGGGAGAGAACTGGATGGATGCGATCTCGGAAGGGTCGGATGGGCAGAACCTTCGACGTCATACGCAGAGCACAAAACAAGCCGCTCACGATTTCTCCTGAAACGGACGGCACAAATATGCCCATCAATGGGACCGGCGAGAAAATAAATTAGACAGATAAAAAATCGTCTACTGTCCATTGACCGCCACATGGGCGCTTGTGACTGCCTCAGATCGCCTGGATTTGAATCAACTCCACAGCTGCATTCTGTCCCCTTTGAGGGATGTTCAGGCAGCTTGGTGTGATTGGTCACAGTTCGCTGGCACCGCTTGCCTTTGCAGCGTCAGCCCTTGCGGCCCGGTCGTTCTGGCCGCTGTCCCTGGAGATCTTCGTGGTGATCGGGGGCCGCGGCTGAGCGCTCGGCACGCGTCTCTGCGGTTGTGTGCCGGGTCTGCTCGGACGTCGCGGGAGTCGCTCACGAAGCGCCCGTTGTCCAGCGCACCTGTGCCGGATCGTCAGCCGCTGGGGCCTGCCGGTTGTGTCAGCTGTCTCACGGCAGCGGGCACCAATGGGTGGCCAGCCAGGCGGCCGCCCGGTCGGCCCCATCACTGGCCAGGGGTGGGCCCATGGGCGGTGCCAGGGGGCGATCGAGGGCCCATTCGCCACTGCCGAACTGGTCGCGGCTGAGGATCCGGTGTCTGCCGTGGCGCTGCAGGCCCTCCAGCAGCACCGCCGCCTCGGCGAACTGGGCCCGTTCGACGGCCACCACGCCCACGTCCTGGGCAAGGGCCTCACAGAAGGTGCTGTAGCCAGGCTTGGTGATCACCAGCTGGCAGAGGGGCAGCACATCGAGGGGGCGCAGGTCAGCCGGCACCGGGATCAGGTTGGCGGCCTCCGGCAGCCGGCGGTCGCAGACCAGAAAGCGCCAGTCGGGCCAGCGGGAGGGCAGGGCCGGATCCAGGGCCAGGCCCATCCCCCCGAAACTCAGCAGCGCCGTGCGCTCGCGCGGGTGGTCGTGTCCCAGCCGTCGGCGCAGTTCCTCGGGGCCAAAGCGGGGGGTGCCGCTCTCGCCGCCGATGGCCAGCTGGGGCAACCCCCAGTCCATGGTCAGGGGGAACGGGCAGCGGATCAGGGCCTGGCCACGGCGGTACAGGCGCTGGCAGTGGTCGACCCAGGGCACGAAGGCCGGGCCAAGGGCGGCGTAGATGGCATCCCAGCCGAAATTGCCGTGCCAGACCAGCGGAATCCCCAGGGATTCGGCCAGGCGCACCGCCGCCGGTGGGATGTCGGCGATCACCAGCCCGCGCCCGCCATGGGCGGCCAGCCGGGGGGCCAGCCAGGCCAGTTCCTCTTCCAGCTGCCCGGGCAGGGACGCTTCCAGGGCCTCCAGCGCCGTCAGCGTCGCGGCGGGATCGCTGCCCAGGGCATCGGCCTGGCGCACACCGACGTCCCAGACGCAGGGGCGATGGAGCCACGGCAGATCACCGAGGTTCTGCCGCAGCAGGTCTTCCGGCAGCCCCGTCGACAGCACCAGTTCGATGTCGTGGCGCCGCTGCAGCAGGTCCCGCAGCAGGGCCGCCATGCGGGCGCCGTGGCCGAATCCGTGGCTGCTGATGCAGGCGATGATCAGCATGCGACCGGCTCACTGCTCAGCAGGTCGTCCTGGGCCCGCACCACCCCTTCGCTGTCGTGCCAGCAGAGCCGCACGGCCTCGACCCGCCCGTCCGCGGCCAGGTCGACCCAGCTGAACTGCCGCACGGCGCGACCGTTCACGTCATGGCCATGGCGGGGAACGCAGGCGGCATTGAAGAAGATCGTCCCCTGGCCGTCGCGCAACAGCCGCCGGCGGGCGCCACCGCTGCGCAGCCGATGGTGCATGTGGCCGAAGACCACCAGCGGCACAGGGCGCTGGCGGCGGATGCGCTGCAGGGCCTCCCGCAGATCCAGGTCCCCCCAGTCGAGGGCCGGTCGCTTCCAGTCACGGCCGCAGGGATCGCTGGCGGCGCTGCCCAGGCCGCTGGGGCCGCAGTGGGCGAGCAGCACGAGGGGGCGTCCCTCCGGCGCCGCCAGGGCCGCGGTGGTGATGCGTTCGGCCGATTGCAGCAGATCCAGCGGGCCCCAGTGGGCCTGCACCGCCTGGGACAGGTTGAAGCCGCCGCCGGCACTGCCGGGGCGCCCCCCCACCACCGCCAGCCCCGGTGGGTCCAGCCAGCGCAAGGACCAGGGGCAGTGCAGCTCCCCCAGCGCCTGGTCCATGCGGGCCATGGTGCGGCCGCTGGCGTCGCGGCCCGCATCGTGGTTGCCGAGGATGCAGGCCGCCGGCAGGGGCAGGGAGGCCAGGCGCCGGCCGAGGCGGCCATCCCCATCGGCCAGGTCGCCCACCAGCAGCAGGGCATCGGGCTGCAGATGACGCAGCACGGCTTCGTCGTGGTCGTCCCACTGGCCGTGCAGATCACCGGCGATGGCCACTCGCAGCACGGGGGACGGCAGACGGACTTCCTAGGGTGTGATCATCCTCCCGCGCCACGGTCCGTCGCGTGTTCCTCAGCACCGCCCCCAAGGATCGCCCTGCCCGCATCCAGGAGCTGAAGCAGCAGCGCCGGGCCCTGATCCTGGCGCACTACTACCAGGAACCCGCCATCCAGGACCTGGCCGACGTGATCGGGGACTCGCTGGAACTGTCGCGCCGCGCCGCGGCCACCGACGCCGACGTGATCGTGTTCTGCGGGGTGCACTTCATGGCCGAGACCGCCAAGATCCTCAACCCGGGCCGCACGGTGGTGCTGCCGGACCTGGCGGCCGGCTGCAGCCTGGCTGACGCCTGCCCGGCCGATGAATTCGCACGCTTCAGGGCCCGGCATCCCGACCACATCGTGGTCAGCTACATCAACTGTTCGGCGGCGGTGAAGGCCCAGAGCGACCTGATCTGCACAAGCAGCAACGCCGTTGATCTCGTGAGGCAGCTGCCGGCCGACCGGCCGATCCTCTTTGCACCGGACCAGAACCTCGGCCGCTGGGTGCAGCGCCAGAGCGGCCGCGAGCTGACCCTCTGGCCCGGCAGCTGCATCGTCCACGAGACCTTCAGTGAAGAGGCCCTGCTGCGGTTGAAGCACGAGCATCCCGAGGCGGAGGTGATCGCCCATCCCGAGTGCCAGCCGCATCTGCTCGATCTGGCCGATTTCATCGGCTCCACCAGTGCCCTGCTGCGGCATGCCGCCAGCAGTGACGCCACCACCTTTCTGGTGCTGACCGAACCAGGCATCCTGCACCAGATGCGCCGGCGGCTGCCGGCCAAGGTCTTCCACGACGTGCCCGGGGCCGACGGCTGCAGCTGCAACGCCTGCCCCTACATGCGCCTCAACACCCTCGAGAAGCTGGAGCGCTGCCTCGAGACCCTGTCGCCGGCCATCGAACTCGACGAGGACCTGCGCCTGCGGGCCCTGGCGCCGATCGAGCGCATGCTGGCCATGAGCCGCTGAACCCAGGGGTCAGTAGCTGTAGTTGGCCACGAACAGGCTCGTGTCGTCCGACGGCTCGCTGCCGGCGCGGTAAGCCCCGCGGCTGGCGGCCCCGTTGGCCCGGGCCCGCGCCAGCAGCGCCGCCTGGCCGGCGGCCCGGTCGTGGCCACCCCAGTGCTTGAGGCACGAATGCTGCAGGGCCCGGCCGAAGGAGAAGCCCAGGTGCCAGGGGGCGTTGGCCATGGCGGCAGCTTCGTTGATGGCATTGAGGCAGAGGCTGGCGTCTTCTTCGCTCAGGCCGCCGGAGAGAAACAGGATCGCCGGCACCGCCGCCGGCACCGTCCGGCTGAGGGTGCGCACGGTGAATTCCCCCACCTCGTCGGCACTGGGCTGCTGGGGGCAGTCGGCGCCGGCGGTGGTCATCGACGGCTTCAGCAGGCTGCCTTCGAGGTGAACGCCGTTCAGCCCCAGGGCCTCATAGACGGTGCGCAGCACCCATTCCTGCACCGAGGCGGTGGTGGCGATGTCGTGGTCACCGTCCATGAGGATCTCGGGTTCGACGATCGGCACCAGCCCCTGCTCCTGCACCGTGCGGGCGTAGCGGGCCAGGCCCCAGGCGTTCTCCCGCACCGCCAGTTCGCTGGGGCAGCCGTCCCCGTTGATGCGCAGCACCGCCCGCCACTTGGCGAACCGTGCCCCGCGGGCGTAATACCGCTCCGCCCGTTCCGCCAGGCCCCGCAGGCCGGTGCACCAGGTTTCACCGGCCAGGCCGCCCGCCAGGGGTTCGACGCCGAGGTCGACCTTGATGCCCGGCACGATGCCCCGTTCCCGGAACAGATCGACGATCGGTGCAGCCTCACCGCCGTCGGCGTTGACCCCGGTCTGGAACAGGGTCTCTTCGTAGAGGATCACCCCGCTGATGTGCTGCTCGAGGCCATCGCAGCTGGCCAGCAGGCTGCGGTAGGCGCGGCGGTTCTCTTCGCTGTTCTCGAGGTTGATGGCGTCAAAGCGCTTGCCGATGGTGCCGGTGGATTCGTCGGCGGCCAGCAGGCCACTGCCCGGCGCCGCCAGGGCCGCGGCGGTGGCTTCGAGTTCGTCTCGGAAGTGGTCCAGGGCCATGGCCGGTGGGCATGGTGACTGCCAAGGGCTAACCAGGCGGCCGGCGATCGTCAACGGCCCGGCCGATCGGCTAGAAGACGGCCGCCGGCCCTCCTCTGGATGCCCCTGCCCGCCGATGGTCTGCTGACGCTGACCCCCCAGGGGCTGTACTGCCGCGCCGCCGAGGCCTGGATTGATCCCTGGCGGCCGGTGCCCCGGGCGTTGCTCACCCATGCCCATGCCGACCATGCCCGCCCCGGCAGCGGCTGCTACTGGGCCGTGGCCAGCAGTGAGGGCATCGTGCGGCGACGGCTGGGCAGTGCCATCGAGCTGCTGCCGGTCGAGTACGGCCAGCGGCTGCGCATAGGCGATGCGCGGGTGTCGTTCCACAGCGCCGGCCATGTGCTCGGCAGCGCCCAGATCCTGGTGGAGGCCGGTGGCGAACGC
>CAMASU010000103.1 GCA_945861105.1 Synechococcus sp. UW140 | reverse complement strand
ACGGCGGCTCAGGCAGGGCCGCCTGCGGTCCTACTGCCCAGGCCCGAGGCCCTGGCGGCGGCGGTGGCAGCGGCGGTGCGTGAAGGGCCCCGGCACCAGGCATCGAGCAGCCACCAGCGCCAGTAGGGGGCCCAGCGGCGGGGGGTGGCACGCATCAGCAGCCAGCTGCGCAGCACCGCCCCGGGGGGGATGCCCAGGGGGGCCAGCCGGGCCAGCAGCGGCGCCGGTGCGAAGCGGGGATCGCTGAGCAGCCAGGGGGCCAGGGGCAGGTTGAACCCCCGCTTGGGGGCCTGCAGCACCGCGGCGGGCAGCAGGCCGGCCGCCAGCTGCCGCAGGGGGGTCTTGCTGCCCTCGGCCAGCAGCTCCGCCAGCGGGCGGGCGAGGGCGTGGGCCTGCACGTGGGGATCGAGGAACGGCACCCGCAGCTCCAGGCCCTGGGCCATGGTGACGGCATCGGCATCCCGCAGCAGCGTGTCCTGCAGGTAGCCCCCCAGCTCAAGCCGGGCGGGGCCGCCACCGCCGCAGCGCCGCTGCCGTTCGTTCAGCAGGGCCGCCTTGCGCCAGGGGGGCAGGCCACTGGCGGGGATCCGGCGGCAGGCGATGCGCCGCCGCTCATCGGGCCAGGCCATGTGGGGATAGCCGGCGAACAGTTCGTCGGCGCCCAGCCCCGAGAAGGCCACCACCATGCCGGCGGCACGGGCGGCGTGGGCCACCAGGAAGCCGTTGAAGCCGTCGATGCTGGGCTGGTCGATGGCGTCGAGGAACGGCCCGAGGGAGCCCTGCAGCTCGCTGGGGCCGATGCGCACCTCGGTGTGGTCGAGCCCCAGATGGGCGGCGGTGGCGGCGGCGGCCGCCGCCTCATCGACGGCGCCGGGCAGGTCACGGAAGCCGATGGCCAGGCTGCGCACCCGGCCCGGTTGCTGCCGGGCCAGCAGGGCCGCCAGCAGCCCCGAATCGAGGCCGCCACTGAGAAACACCCCCACCGGTCGATCGCCGATGCTCTGCCGCGCCACCGCCTCCGCCAGCAGTGCCGCCAGGGGCCGCTCGCCGTCGCCGTCGCTGTCGGGGCAGATGGCGCCATCGCTCCAGCGGCCGTCGTGCCAGCGCGCCCAGCGGCCTGCGGGGAACACCTCGACGCCTTCCAGCAGCGTGTGGGGGGCCGCCACTGCACCCCAGAGGGCATAACTGCGCAGCCCCTCACGGCAGAGGCGGTCACGGCCGGCCAGGCCGGCCGCCTCGAAGGCGCTCAGTTCAGACCCGAAGGCGACGCTGCCGTCGGGCCGGCGCTGCCACAGCAGTGGCTTGACGCCGCAGGCGTCCCGGGCCAGGGTCAGCGTCCGGGTCGGCAGCTCCCAGAGGGCCAGGGCAAAGATGCCGTTGAGCCGCCGCCAGAGGTCATCGCCCCAGTGGCGGTAGCCCTCCAGCAGCACCTCGGTGTCGCTGCTTGACCGGAAGCTGCTGCCGAGGCCCTTGAGGGAGCGCCGCAGGTCGTGCTGGTTGTAGATCTCGCCGTTGAAGACGATCAGCAGGCGGCCGTCGCCGCTGATCATCGGCTGATGGCCCAGGGGGCTCAGGTCCTGGATCGCCAGGCGGGTGTGCAGCAGGGTGAGGCCATCGACCCGTGGCTCGTGCCAGAGGCCGTGGTCGTCGGGGCCGCGGCCGGCCAGGGCCGCCAGCACGGCCCCGGTGCGCTCGGGTGCCAGGGGGGCCCCCAGCCGGCCGAAGAGACCGCACATCAGCCCTGCCCCTCCAGCCAGCGGGCCACCGCCGCCGTGAAGCGATTGCGGCCGAAGTGCTGCAGTGCCCGCCGCCGGGCGGCGCCACCACGGCGCACCAGGCTGTCGGGATCGGCCAGGGCTTCGGCCAGGGCCGCCGCGATGCTGCCGGGGTCAGGGTCCACCAGCCAGCCCGTGAGGCCATGCTGCACCAGGTCGGTCTGGCCGCCGCGGCGGCAGGCCAGCGCCGCCCGGCCCGCCATCGCCGCCTCGAGATAGGCGATGCCGAAGCCTTCGCCGGTCCAGCTGCCATCGGCTCGTTCGCCGCAGACGCTGGGCATGGCCAGCAGGTTGCACTGGCGGTAGGCCTGGCGCAGGGCGTCATCATCGATGGCGCCGCTGAACGTCACCCGATCCGCCAGGCCGGCCTCCTGCACCCGCGCCTGCAGCCGCGGCCGGTCGTCGCCGTCGCCCACCACCTGCCAGTGCCAGTCGCCCTCGGCCAGGGCCGCCAGGGCGTCGATGAGCAGGTCATGGCCTTTGTAGCGCTCGGCGGCGGCGAGACGGGCCACCGTGAGCAGCCGCAGGCCCGACGGCAGCGGTGCTGGCGGGGTGTCGTCGGGCCAGAGGGCGGCGGGGGGGTGGATGACCTGCACCGGCGGCCAGGGTCCGGGCTGGGCCAGCAGCTGCTCGCGGGTGAAACCGCTGCTGGCGGCGAGGCTGTGGCAGCGGCGCAGGCTCGCCGCCAGCGGCGGCAGGGCCCTGCCCCAGACTTCAACGCCATGGAGCCAGGCCAGCCGCGGCAGCCTTCGGGGGAGCAGGGGGTCCACCGACCGCAGCAGACCGGCGTGGAGGCTCAGCAGCAGGCGGCAGCGGCGGCTGGCCCAGGTCAGACGCAGCAGAAACACGGCCCGCCCCAGCCAGCGGCCGCCGGCGCCGGGGCCCAGTCGGCGGGTGTCGAGCACCTGCACAGGCTGGCCGCTGGCCTCCAGGGCGGCCCGCAGGTCGTGGCCGAGGCGTTCAATGCCCCCCCGGCGGCGCAGGTCGTAGCCGATCAGCAGCACCGTCATCGCAGCAGGGCGGCATAGGCCGCGATCGACCGCTCCCGACCGAAGCGTTGGTCGTAGAGGGCACGGCCGCGACGACCCATGGCCTCCACCCGTTCCGGATCCCGCTGCAGCTGCCGCAGGGCGGCGGCCAGTTCGGCGGCCTCTCCGGGTTCCACCACCAGGCCACAGTCCTGGTCGAGCACTAGCCGGGCGAGGTCGCAGCGGCGGCGGGCGATCAGCAGCACCGGCCGGGCACTCGCCAGGATTCCGTAGAACTTGCACGGCGCCACCGTGTCTTCGGCGCCGGGAATGAGGCCGATGGCGGACAGGTCGCAGGCCCCCAGGCTTTCGGGCAACCGTTCCCGTGGCTGGTACGGCAGCTGCAGCAGGTTCGCCAGCCCCAGCCCCTCGCGGTACGCCCGGATCTGGTCGCCCTTGGCGCCACCGCCGATGAACAGGAAGCGGATCGGGTCGTCGACCAGCAGCCGTGCCGCCTCCAGCAGGGTGAGCAGATCATGCAGGCGACCGAAGTTGCCCGAGTACTGCACCGTGAACAGCTGGTCGAGCCCCAGCTCGCGGGCGAAGGGATTGGCGGCCCGGGGCATGGGCATGGCTGCCTCCACGGCCCAGTTGGGGATGAGGGTGAGGGGCAGGCCAGGACCGAAGTCGCGGCGCAGCCGATCGGCCATCGCTTCGCTGAGCACCACGGTGCTGCTGCTGCGCCGCACCACCCAGGCCATCAGCCGCCGCCAGAGGCTGGTGAGCGGTCCGGCGGCCGGCAGCACGCCGCTCAGCACCGCCGACCGGGGGAACAGATCCTGGAACACGAACACATAGCCAAGGCCGCGCAGCTGCAGCAGCGGTCCCAGCAGGCCGATGAACGGCGGGTTGGAGGCGATCAGCACCTGCTGGCCGCGGCCGCCGTGGCGCAGGCCCCAGAGCAGGCTGCCGGCCAGAAAACGCAGGCCATTGAGGGCCTTGGTCAGCACCCCATGGCGGGGACCACCCCCCCGGCGGTGCAGCCGCACCACCTGCAGGCCGGCCGGGGTGGCGCCGGGGTCGCCGCCGGTGGCGGTGAGCACCGTCACCGGCCGGCCGCGGGCCACCAGGCCGTGGGCCAGGTCGGTCATCAGCTGGGCGGTGGCGCTGGTGGAGGGGGCGAAGTGCTCACTGATCAGCAGCAGCGGTGGGGTCGGCCCCGGTGCTGTGGATCCCCCTTCCATCCCCGGTGTTCCCCCGCGCATGGACCCGGCGCATGGATCCGGGCCCCATTGCACCACGTCCGCCGCGCCCGCAGCGTGATCTGGCGGTCAGAGGGGCCGGCCGGCGGCCCGGCGGCGGCGTTCGATCACCTTCACCACGGTGAACAGGTCGTAGCTCGCCATCAGCAGGCAGAACAGCAGCGCCTGCCAGCCCTCGAGGAAGCCCAGCTGCAGCACGTACTTCTGCCCGAAGCGCAGGGCCGGCCGCAGGGGCCACAGCCGCGCCGCCAGCCGCCGCAGCCGCCGCCAGCGGCGGGTGCCCAGGGCGTCGGGGTCATCGCTGGCCAGGTAGGCGCTGATGGTGGTGGCGTCCCAGTCGGCATAGCGGCGGTGGCGTTCGAGCCAGTCATCGAGGCCTTTGCTGAAGGCGAAGTGGTCGTAGGGCTCGGCCAGGCGGCCGACGATGGCGCCGGCGGGGAACGCCTCCCAGACGCCGCCTTCGAAGTGCAGCCGGCCGCGGCGCAGCAGCCGCGGATGCCAGTTGGGATAGCCCTGGGTGCGCTTCAGCCAGCGGCCCAGGAACCAGTACCGCGGGGTGAGTTCAAACCCATCGGGGGCCTCGGGGGCGGCGATGGCCCGACGGATGGCGGCGGCGCAGGCCGGCGGCAGACTTTCGTCGGCATCGAGAAACAGCACCCATTCGCTCTGCAGGGCGCCGTGGTCGAGGGCCCAGTTGCGTTGGTCGCTGATCAGAAAACGGCCCTCGGGGCGGTGCTGCAGCACCCGGGCCCCGGCGGCGGCGGCCACGGCGCAGGTGGCGTCGGTGCTGCCCGAATCCAGCACCAGCCGTTCGTCACACCAGGCCAGGGAGGCCAGCGCCCGGGGCAGGTCGTCGGCTTCGTTGAGGGTGAGCACCACCCCGGCGATGCGGGGTGTCATGGCCGGCCCAGCAGGTCGGCATAGGCCCGGCACCAGGCGCGGGCCACGGCGTCCTGGCCGGTCCAGCCCGCCAGCGCCCTGGGGTCGGGGCGTTCGGATGGCTGTGCCAGCCAGCGGTCGAGCCACCGATGCCAGGCATCAAGGCGGCGGGGTTGCACGGCACCCCAGGGTTGATCCGCCAGCACGGCCGCCAGGTCGGCAGCGGCACCGACGGCGGGGCTGAGCAGCACCGGGCAGCCGCAGGCCAGCGCCTCGACGGCCACGTTGCCGAAGTTCTCGTGGCGGCTGGGCATCAGCAGCAGGTCAGCGGCGCGGAACAGGGCCGGCAGGCTGTCTCCATCCTGCAGCGGCAGCCGCAGCAGCCGTTCCGCCAGGCCCGCGGCGGTCAGCCCCTGCACCAGTCGGGCGGCACTGCCGTCTTCATCGGGCCCCACCAGCAGCAGCCGCCAGGGCCGTCGGGCCAGGCGCTGCAGCAGCGGTGGCAGCAGGTCAAGGCCCTTCTTGTGGTGGTGGCGCCCGCACACCAGCAGCAACCGCTCCTGGGGCTCAAGGCCATGGTCGCGGCGCCAGCGGGTCCGGTTCTGGTCGCCGGGGCCGGTGGGGCCGGGCAGGGCCAGGGGGTTGGGCAGGCGCACCAGGGGGGGCCGCCGGCGGCGGCCGAGGCCCAGCCAGGGCGGATCCAGTTCCAGTTCCTCCTGCCGTGAGGTGACGTGCACGGCGCAGGCGCGCAGCAGCAGCGGCCGTTCCACCAGCCAGTGGTACGGCAGCTTCTTCCAGAGGCCGCGGCGCAGGCTGTAGGGGCCGAGGGCCCCGCGCAGGCTGTGCACCACCGGCACGCCGGCGGCATGGGCTGCCCGCTGCACCGGTGGCCCGAGGGCCTGCCAGACGGCACTGAGGTGCAGCAGGTCGGCCTGGGCCAGGCGCTGGGGCAGGGCCGCCAGCAGGGCACGGGAACGGATCGGGCCGGGACCGTGGCGATCGACCGGGTAGTAGGTGACCGAGACCCCTCGCCGCTGCAGCGGCACCCCGGTGTCGGCGGCGGGCCAGGCGGGCAGGCCGGCGGTGGTGGTGAGCACCTCGACCGTCACGCCGGCGGCGGCGAGGCCTTCGCACAGGCGGCCGACGCTGTGCACCGGTCCGCCGTACTGCCAGGCCGGCTCCCAGACGGGCAGCATGTGCACGACCCTCATGGTGCCGTCGGTGGGGTTGCCCCAGCATCGGAGATGGCTCCGCCGGCAGGGCCGATTCAAAGTATCAGCCTGTCTTGTGCTCCGGCTGGCGCATCGCCATCTCCAGCAGCGCCTTGATGTCGTGCATCACCGCCTGCATCCCTTCGCGAATCGACTGAAAACCAGTCAGCCGCAGCAGGTTGAGTGCCGCCGTACGCAGGCTGGCCAACGCACCAGCGCCATTGCCCCGGTAGCGGTGGCCATCCTCGTGCAGCTGGGTGTCACGGATCCAGTGCCAGCATTCAATGCTCCAGCGGTCTCGCACCAGTTGCAGCAGCGCTTCTGGGGTGGTGCGCAGGCTGGTGAGGAACAGATGGGTCGCCTGGAACGCTCTGCCGGCTCTGGTGCCGGTCGTGGGCACCTCCACGATCCAGCTGGTGCCAAACCAGCTCTGGCGGATGTGTTGCGGTGCCTCTTTTGCCCGTAGCGTCCAGGTGATGTCGCGCCCATGGCTGATCTCCTGATCCGTTGCTACGAAAGGGATCATGCGCTTTCCCTGGAACTGGCTGGCAATCTGGCGATGGAGCGTCTTCTGGTTGGCCTTGACCGTCAGGAGGAAGTCGGCCCCCTGCTCCTGGAGGAGTTGACAAACGGCCGCTGGGTGTGGAGCGCATCGGCCTGGATCAGAACGCCCTCAAGATCCAGCTCACCGAGGAGCGTTTTGAGCACCGCCCGCTCGTGGTCCTCGCCGGTGGCGTAGCAGGCCTGGCTGATCGTCACACCAAGGGCGGCGGAGTACAACGTGACCTGGGCGATGAATGCTGAACCGCCGCCGCTGGTCGGCTCGATGGAGCC